>NZ_JACZDT010000002.1:600000-900000 GCF_015903855.1 Fictibacillus sp. 18YEL24 | reverse complement strand
CGGATCTGTCCAATTTCATCCTTATCCAAATAAAGGGACATAGATCCGCCCTTCATTTTACCAAAAACCCTTGATGTAACATCTCGTCTATCTTGGTTCATAAAAATCCCTCCAAAAAAGAATAGCAGTATGTCTATTCTTTCCTGAAGGGATTGATTTCATTAATCTTCTTTAATTAATTCTTCGTACTGCTCTGCAGTCATTAACTTTTCAACCTCAGAAGCATCTGAAAGTTCTACAACAACCATCCAAGCTTTTTCATATGGAGACTCGTTAACAAGTTCAGGGCTATCATCAAGGTCTGCATTTACTTCTACAACTTTTCCAGAAACAGGCGCATACAATTCAGATACAGTCTTAACCGATTCTACGCTTCCGAAAGGCTCGTCCGCAGTAAGTTCGTCTCCTACTTCAGGAAGTTCAACGAACACGATATCTCCTAGTTCGTCTTGAGCAAATGCTGTAATACCGATACGAACTTTATTGCCTTCTTCTGTTTTTGTCCACTCATGCTCTTCTGAATAGCGTAATTCTTTTGGAAATTCCATGTGTAATCCCTCCAGCTTTTCTTGGTTTTATAATAACTACAATAATTAATTTATTATAGTCAGTAACAATGTTATTTTTTCCATGTGTTTTCGAACTGCTCTTCTTTAAATCCCACTGTAACCTCTTTGCCGTTTGTCGCGATCGGCCTTTTGATCAGCATGCCATCACTGGCTAAGATTTCAAGCAGCTCTTCTTCTGTAGCTGTTTTCATCTTCTCTTTCATACCCAACTCACGATACTTCATGCCGCTCGTATTAAAGAATTTTTTGATCTCTAAACCACTAAGATCGATCAATTTCTTCAGTTCATCAGCAGAAGGCGGGTTCTCCACAATATGTATAGGCTCAAAGGCTACATCGTTTTCTTTTAGCCATTTTTTTGCTTTTTGGCAAGTTGAGCATTTTGGATATTCATACACTTTCAGTAGCATTATATCACCCCTTCTCATAGTACCACAAACTAGTGTTACCAATAAAACAAGAAATTCTGCACGTTGTTAATTTGTTTTATCAGATGTTGAAAACGAGATCCTGTTTTAGGTTGCTCCCTTTTTATGGACAGAGGGTATAATCAGAGTTGGCAATTGTCGAAGATTGTAGACTCGCGGATAAACTACCAAAACTTTTGGATTGGAAGCTAAAATTCGTGGATAAACTTCATAAATTTGTGGATTGCCTGATCCACTTGAAGCGAGTACCTCAAACGTAAATCAACTACAACACAAGCCTGTTATTAACAAAAAAGCCCTCCTACAAAATGCAGGAGGGAAAGATAAGATATTTTGAAGGTTAGCGTAAATAAATACCGATCAATTAAACGATATAGCGTTCTTCTTCAAGAAGCTGAACCGCGAGTTCGCGCTTCTTCTTAATCACATTAATAGGTGTGTGACGCGTCAGTTTCTTTAACGCGGACAACATCATGCGGAGCATGTCGCCTTCTTCAACAGCAATGATAGATTCTTTTGCGTGAGCTTCGATGCGGTTGAACGCCTCTTGACAATATACTTCTGTGTATAGAAGTTTTTGTTTTGCCTTTTCAGCTCCAGATCTTTCGATAGCTTTTTCCGTACGTAAGAGAACAGATTCCATGTTGTACACTTCACTAATGATATCGGCTAAGTTTGATAATACTTCTTGCTCTTGCTCTAACTTAGGTCCAAACTTTTGAACCGTTAATCCTGCTGTCATCAAGAAAATCTTCTTAGCCATAGACACTAGATATTTTTCTTGATCCAAGCTTTCCGTACCTACTTCCACAGGCATTAGCATCATAAGCTCTTGTTGAAGCTGAGTTGCTTTTTGAATAAGTGGCAATTCGTTTTTCATCGCTTTTTTTACAAGTGTTCCTGGTACTAACAAACGGTTGATCTCGTTCGTTCCTTCAAAGATACGGTTGATACGAGAATCGCGGTATGCACCTTCGATCTCATATTCAGACATAAAGCCGTATCCACCATGGATTTGAACGCCTTCGTCTACTACATAGTCCAACACTTCTGAAGCTGACACTTTGTTCAGTGAACATTCGATCGCATACTCTGCGATTGCCTTTGCTAATTCACGACCATCTTTTTGTTTTTCTTCAGATAGAGCGCCTAGACGGTTTTCAAAAAGACCTACTGTGCGGTATACAGAACTTTCAGCTGCATACGTTTGAACAGCCATGTTCGCAAGCTTTTCTTGAATGAGGCTAAAAGAACTGATCTTACGCTTGAACTGTTGACGCTCGTTCGCGTATTTTACAGAGACTTCGAATGCGCGTTTTGCCGCACCTACACATCCTAATGCGAGCTTGTAACGACCGATGTTCAGGATATTAAAGGCGATCAGATGCCCTTTTCCTGCTTCCCATAGAAGATTTTCCTTTGGTACTTCTACATCTTCTAGGATAAGAGTACGTGTGGAAGAACTTTTGATTCCCATCTTCTTCTCTTCTGGTCCTGTGGAAACGCCTTTATAATCTCTTTCAACGATGAAGGCTGTGAACTGTTCACCATCGATCTTTGCATATACTACGAAAACGTCAGCGAATGCAGAGTTTGTGATCCATTGCTTCTCACCGTTCAATACGTAATGAGTGCCTTCAGCGTTAAGTTTTGCTGTCGTTCTTGCGCCAAGTGCATCTGATCCAGAACCTGGCTCAGTTAATGCGTAAGCTGCGATCTTTTCACCTGTTGCAAGTTCAGGTAAGTATTTTTTCTTTTGCTCTTCATTTCCAAAAAGAACGATAGGAAGTGAGCCGATTCCTACATGCGCTCCGTAACTGATTGAGAAACCGCGCCCGCGAGCGAATTTTTCTGTGATAAGTGAAGAAGAAATTTTATCTAGACCTAAGCCGCCATACTCTTCAGGTACATCTGCTCCTAAAAGTCCTAGTTCTCCCGCTTTTGTTAATAACTTTCTGGAAACGGTAAAATCATGATCTTCCATCTTTTCAAGTTGAGGTACAACTTCTTTCACAACGAAATCTTCCGTTGTTTTTGCGATCATCAAGTGTTCTTCTGAAAAATCCTCAGGTGTATAAATATCTGCTGCGGAAATGTCTTCTATTAAAAAGCTTCCACCAATGATTTGTTTTTCTGCTGTATTCGACATGCTTTCTCCTCCTCGTTATCCTACTAGTTCAAATACGCCTGCTGCTCCCATTCCACCGCCGATACACATCGTTACTACTCCGAACTGTTCGTTACGACGCTTCATCTCGTGTAAAAGAGTTAATGTAAGTTTTGTTCCAGAACAACCTAGCGGGTGACCAAGTGCAATAGCACCACCATTCACGTTTACTTTGTCTTCTGGAAGGTTCAGTTCACGAATGACTTGAACACTCTGGGAAGCGAATGCTTCGTTCAACTCGAACAAGCCGATGTCTGAAATTTCTAGCCCAGCCATTTTCAATGCTTTCGGAATAGCTGCTACAGGACCTACTCCCATAATGTCTGGAGCTACACCAGCCACTGCAAAAGAACGGAATTTCAATAATGGCGTTAAACCTTCAGCTTCTGCTTTTTCTCTGTTCATAACAAGAACCGTTGCAGCGCCATCACTTGTTTGTGAAGAGTTACCTGCTGTCACAGAACCTGTTGGTGTAAATGCCGGACGAAGTTTACTAAGTACATCAACGGTTGTTCCAGCACGTACACCTTCATCAACAGACACAGCAATCTCTTTTTCCACCAGCTTTGATTGTTCATCTAACCAGCGTTTCATCACATGTACAGGAACGATCTCGTCGTTAAATTTGCCGTCTTTAATCGCCGCTGCAGCTTTTTGATGACTTCTTACAGCAAATTCGTCTTGATCTTGTCTTGAGATACCGAAGCGTCTCGCTACTTCTTCTGCTGTATGACCCATTCCCATGTAATATTGCGGCACCGTTTCAACTAAGTAAGGGTTAGGTTTTACAACATGACCTACTACAGGAACAAGGCTCATCGATTCTGCTCCGCCTGCAAGAATGGCTTCCGCTGCACCAAGCATGATTTTTTCTGCACCATACGCAATACTTTGCAAACCAGATGAACAAAAACGGTTGATTGTGATCGCTGGTACAGTTTCAGGTAAACCTGCTCTAGCACCGATCAAACGAGCCATGTTCATCCCTTGTTCTGCTTCAGGAACAGCACATCCGATGATCAAATCATCAATCTCTCCGTTATAATCACCTGCACGTTTCAACGTTTCTTTAATGGTTACCGCTGCTAGTTCGTCTGGTCTCATATGTGCAAAAGAACCTTTTTTCGCTTTACCGACTGCTGTTCTAGCACCTGCTACTATTACTGCCTCTTTTAACATTGAGTTCTTCCCCCCTTAGTTTCTTAGCGGCTTGCCTTTAACAAGCATGTGCTGCATTCTTGCCTGGCTTTTTGGTTCTCCAGCAAGACTTAGGAACGCTTCTCTCTCCAAATCTAGTAAGTATTGTTCGTCTACCAAAGTTCCTTCTGGCACCCTTCCTCCAGCTAAAACAAAGGCTAGTTTCTTTGCGATCTTTAGATCGTGCTCTGAAATGTATTGGCTGAAGTGCATCGTCTGTGCTCCTAGTGCAAGTGTCGCATATCCTGCTTCACCAACCACTGGAATCTTCTTTCTTACAGGCGGTGTATAACCAACACTTTCTAACGCCAGCACTTGTGTTTTAGCATCATGCAAGAGATGATCGCCATTTACGGAGATGCTATCTTCATTTCGTAAGAATCCTAGCTTACGTGCTTCTTGAGCGGAAGTTGAAACTTTAGCCATCGCAATCGTTTCAAAAGCTTGGTTCGCAACTTTTTGCAGATCTCCCTTTGCACCTTCTGGCAGCTGCTCTAATAAACGAAGGTAAAGCTCTTTGTTTCCGCCACCACCTGGAATTAAGCCAACTCCCGTTTCAACAAGCCCCATATACGTTTCAGATGACATTTGAAGTCTTGCTGCAGGAAGTGATACTTCAACTCCGCCACCTAGCGTCATTCCGAAGTTAGCCGCAACGACAGGTTTTGCACTATAGCGAACTCTTGCCATCGCTTGCTGGAACTGACGAACCATCATGTCGAGTTCAAAGAAATTGTCATCTTGTGCTTCCATGAGGATAAGCATCAAGTTGGCACCAACACAGAAGTTCTTGCCTTGGTTACCAATCACTAACCCTTTATAATTCTTTTCTACTTCATCGATCGCCTGATGAAGCATCATAATAATTTCAGGTCCGATCGCATTATTTGGAGAATTGAACTCAAGACCCGCAACATCATCACCAAGATCGATTAGTGTTGCTCCACCATTCTTTGTGATCACATTGCCTTTTTCTTTTAAACGGCTCAAATGAACAACTTTTTTGTTCTCTTCCACAGGAAGATAGCTTCCGTGGTGATAATAAGAGCGATCACCTTCTGTTTTTGTATAGAAAGAGTTTTTCTCGGATTGAAGAAGTTCTTCTACCCAACCAGGAATTGTCTCTCCTTCAGATTTCATTCGTTCTACAGATTCAGGTACGCCGATCGCATCCCAAATCTCAAATGGACCATGCTCCCATCCAAATCCCCATTTCATCGCTTGGTCGATCGCGACAAGGTCATCAGCAATTTCATAACATTTTTCTGCAGAATATAATAGAACCGGTTTAATAATGTCCCATAACAATTTTCCTGCACGGTCATCACTATATAAAAGCGCTTTCACTTTTTGGTTTGTTGTCTTCATCTGTTTTGCAGCTTCGAGTGTAGCTGTTTTCATTTTGGAGCGCGGTTTATATTCCAATGTAGCTGGATCGAGCTCTAAGATTTCACTGCCTGCTTTACTTCTTTGTTTCAGATAGAAGCCTTGACCTGTCTTGCTTCCAGTCCATCCTTTGTCCACCATCTCGTTTAAGAAATCAGGTATCTCAAACACTTCTTTTTCTTTTCCGTCAACTTGCTCATAAACATTTCTAGCAACATGAAGGAAAGTATCCAGCCCTACAACATCAAGTGTTCTAAACGTTGCAGATTTTGGACGGCCGATTAATGGACCCGTAACAGAGTCTACTTCACCTACACTGTAACCTTGTTTCATCATCTCTTGCATCGTGATCATCAGTCCATATGTTCCGATGCGGTTCGCGATAAAGTTAGGCGTATCTTTTGCTTCAACTACACCTTTACCAAGCACGTTCTCACCAAAGCTGCGCATGAATTGAACAACTTCTGGTTTCGTGTCCTCTGTAGGGATGATTTCAAGAAGCTTTAAGTATCGTGGTGGATTGAAAAAGTGCGTTCCTAAAAAGTTTGCTTTAAAATCTTCAGAACGTCCTTCAGCCATAGCACGAATTGAGATGCCGGATGTGTTTGAAGTGATGATGCTTCCAGGTTTTCTATATTGATCTACTTTTTCAAAAAGTTTTTGTTTCACATCTAAGCGTTCAACAACTACCTCAATGATCCAGTCTACATCTTTTAATTTTTCAAGATCATCGGTAAGGTTACCGATTGAGATTAATTCGAGATTTTCTTTCACGGCAAGTGGAGCGGGCTTTTGCTTTAATAGTTTTTGTGTTGCAAATAGAGTGAATTTGTTGCGGAATGCAGGATGATCTTCAGTGATCCCTTTTGCTTTTTCCTCTTCACTTAAAGAAGGCGGTACAATATCCAATAGTAATGTTGGTATTCCGACGTTTGCTAGATGAGCGGCTATGCCTGATCCCATTACACCAGAACCCAGTACGGCAGCTTTACGGATTTCACGAGACAAGATGGTCTTCCTCCTTTATTGAATGAATACTCATTCATTTTTTATCCATAAAAAAATTTGTTACCCTATATCCAATATAAAATATATTCTGAATTTTAGCAATAGTTGAGGTTTTTTTCTTTTGTAAACTTTTATTTCCATCTTATGCAGGTGTGATGCCTATGGTTTATTTAAAGGATTGTCGCCAAAGTTCTTCGTTTAAAAAGACGGCTTTCGTATTCATTGTTGCATTTGAAAGTAATTGATTACGTTCCAGATGCTCGCTTTCAGCGGGGCGAGCGGTGAGCCGCTTCCAATACAATCAACAGTCAAAGAAGGATTAAAAGCACAATCTTTAGAAAACAACCTATAAAAAAGAGGAGCCTGTGTTTAAGACAGACTCCTCTTGCATACTACTATTTATTTTCCAAACACACCTTTTAATACGAACACAACGTTTGCCGGACGTTCAGCAAGACGTCTCATGAAGTAACCATACCAGTCGTTTCCGTATGGTACATAGATTCGCATCTTATAGCCTTCTTGCATCAGCTGATCTTGTCGTTCTACACGAATTCCGTACAACATCTGAAACTCAAATTGATCATATGGAATCTTGTGTTTTTCAACCAGGTCTTTAGTATATTGAATGATCTCATCATCATGTGTTGCAATCGCTGTATAGTTTCCGTTTAAAAGATGAGTTTCGATCAGCTTTTTAAAGTTATTATCAACATCGCTCTTTTCCGGGTATGCGACAGTTTGCGGTTCTTTGTAAGCACCTTTTACTAATCGCAAGTTCGGATGATATTCGTCTAACGTTTGAACATCTTCTAGTGAGCGATACAAATAAGCTTGGATAACTGTTGAA
Source organism: Fictibacillus sp. 18YEL24 (assembly GCF_015903855.1). Taxonomy (GTDB): domain Bacteria; phylum Bacillota; class Bacilli; order Bacillales; family Fictibacillaceae; genus Fictibacillus; species Fictibacillus phosphorivorans_C. The sequence continues at coordinate 892,395 of NZ_JACZDT010000002.1, read as the reverse complement.
ATGTTATCATATTCACTTTTTAGCATCTTGAAGATTTCAAGCGTTTTTTCGCAACGAGAATAGTCTTCCATATCAATCGTAATGAAAACGTTATGTTTTGTTGCTGCATCCATTATCTTTCTCATGTTACTCAACACAAGTTCGTCACTAATGTCTAGCCCCATGGAAGTCATTTTTAAAGAAAGCTGTGAATCCAGCTTTTCTTTGCTGATAGCTTTTATTGCATCTATACAATGCTGAGTCATTTCGGCTGCTTCGCGTTCGTTATCGACAAACTCACCCAGATGATCGATCGTAACTGGCATTCCCTTTTCGTTCAAACGTTTGATAGCAGATATAGAACTATCAAGTGTAGCACCTGCCACAAAACGACCTGCTCCGAAACGTAGACCGTATCTTTTAGCAAGGTTGGTTAACGATTTATTTTTAGCAAGAAATAAGAAAAAATTGCGCATAAGTTGTTCCAATCCAATTACCCCCTAATACCCTTAAAATATAAAATAAGATTGGTTAAATTCTTTCTCTGTTGTAACCGCTTTAAATATATCATTTTTTTTGCGAATATTGTCGATTTTGCAATATTAAAAATATTTTTCATGTAAATAGTGGTTTTAACATGCCTACTGATATGGTCTGATGTTTACGGTATGTGTTTTTATATTTCTTACACGTTCACTGGTAAATGGCTCAGTTTCACCGATACAATACAATGTTTCACCGCCAACACCTTCCGTTCCACCTAAAAACGTCCTCTCACCACCTGTAACTACCTTCATATCACCGATAGTAGCAGAAAATGAATAGCTTGCAATCAAAAAGACAGTCTATATGACTGTCTCATGCTACATCTTATTTATTTCTTTTGATTTCGGTGCTTTTCATTCAATTCTTTAATCTCTTGAACAAGATTTTTCATGGCATCCTTAGCATCTGGGTACTCTTCGTTCCAATGCTTAACTAATGGCGGCATACTTTTAGCGATAAACGAATATAGAGCATACGACTTTATCATTTCTTTATGTTTTGAATCTGATGTTCCCAAAAGAAGCTCAGCGTATTTCTCTATTAAACCGTCCAGTTGCTGCTGTAACTTATCATCCACGGTTAAATACCCCCTAGATTATTTTAGAACTCTTAAAGTGAAACGGAAGACATGATAGCTAAATAAATGGCGCTCGCCGCTAGGATAGAAGCGACGACTGCAAGTACCATACTTTTGTCTCGCTTTATCGTGACAAACATAGATAAGACAAGTACTAGAGCAAATGCCAGCCAAACAAGACTCATTATCGAGAAGCTAATTGACAGCATCGGATTATCGCCAGGAATTAAACCAGTGGAAAAAGTAAACAGCTTAGAAGGATCCTCCATCTTTAACGTATCCGCTACATCATGAGGTGGAGTTTGCTGAGTCATCAACGCTGTTGCTACAAAAGCAAGAAACAAGAAGATTCCTTCTGTTTTTATCCATTTGTTAAGCGCTAATCCAGTCATACCTTTCTTTAATCTTTTTTTAAGCCAAATTCCGTTGATAAGGCTATAAATCACGATGATAAATAATAGAACATGTTTGATTAACAATGCTTGTCCATAGTCTAACAAATAACTGTTCACATACTCAGGAACAATATAGTTCATCAACCACAATCCAGCACCGATAACGGTTGCTAAACAGGCAACTGCCAATGGAGTGAACCATTTGTAGAACGAAAGGCTTGGTCCCTCCCCTTTGCTGAAATAACCACTTACGAGAAGCACCCCTGACCATGTGATTACAGCTATAAAATGCAAAGAGTGTGCTAAGAAGCCTAGCGATTCTAAACTAGCCGCATGACTCGCATAACCAACAGAAACTCCCATACCTGCTATCAAAAAGACGGCTAATCCGGCAAAAAATCGATCTTCTTTTATATCATTAAATAAAACCATGAAGAACAAAAGAACGGAAATTCCGGTTAAGAACAGCCAACCTTTTCCTACTTCAAAACTAAAAACAATATTCTGGAACGTCAACCAATATCCGAAATCTTCTCCTAGATGAATCGTAAGTCTTACAAGTTCTCCAATTCCAAACAGTGGTGTTAATGCTATTAAAATCAAGATGAACTTCTTCGATATAAAAATCTCCGGACGATTTCGTCTTGGAACGGAATACAAGATAAAAGAACCCATCAATAAAGCAAAACATACATATAATAAAGCCTTAGCAACAATAAACATAAAAATAAGCTCCTTCACAACAATCTATGCTTATTGTATCAGGGATTCGGAAAGTAACAAAAATTAAGAATGACAATAAAATGAAATCTCAATTTAAATAGAAGAAAGCTAACAGAACAACGTGTTTCTCGCGTCTATTAGCTTTCGAATGAAATTATCGGTTACCACGCTGCACGACTTTTGATAAGAATTTGACTCCATCCCCGTAGCTAAATTTTCTTGCAGCACGTCTAAATTCTTTCAATCCTTTACGCGTGACATTGAAATATGGATCAATGAGTCCCTGTTCTTTTAATTGATTGGCCGTTTCAATCGTGATAGAGTGTTGAATTTCTCTCATCTTGTGATTGAATTGCTCTAGACTTGCATTTAATACAAACTCTTTGCCCAGTAACTGCACAATATCTTTAGCGTTTCCAGTCTGAGCTGTCTCTTCATCTATGTATTCTTCTTCAATATATTCTTGTTCAAACTCTTCTTCTACATCGTCCTGCTCTTCTGAAGGTTCTAATAAAGTTGTGATTCGAATAATCTCTTGTTTTGCCAGCAAGATCTCTTTCTCTTTTTGCAGCAAATAGTCTATATAATCTTTCTTATCTTCTTCATGAAGGTCTTCTATTACTAAGCGATTTTTAACTTCATTCTGAACTTGTTTCATTCGTTTGATCTGCTCTTCATGAGATAATAATTCACGAACAAGCTCTTCTTCTTCAGATTCTGTTAATGTGATTTCATCATCTTGTATGTATTCCTGTATGTAATCTTCTTCTACTCTATCTTCTTGTGCTTCTGACACGGACTGATTTTTATTAGCCATCGGTATTACAGATTTTCCAGCAGAAACAAAAGCCATAAGTGCTTCATTTACTTTCACATAAAACATACTGCAGATCCCTATCGCAAAAACAGCTACAAGAAATGCTAGCAAGTCTGAAAAATGAAACGTAAATTCAGTAATCACTAACTTGTACATGAATACAAGCGCTATTAAACTAATTAAAATAATTTTGAACCAATGATTACGAATCTTAATTTTCTCATCTGTTGTCTTCAAATCAATTGCCCCCTTTAACTCGTTATCCCTATAAAGGAATAACCATATAAACATTCGCGATGGTTTTATTTTTTTGTCCGCAGAAAGGAGGATACAAAAAAACAGCTTTCATATTAAACAGAAAGCTGCTTATATAAATTATTCAATAACTCCTGTTTCTACTACATCTACTTCGGTTGATACTTTAATTTTCATAGAAGGATACTGCTTTTTAAAAACTTGATAGTCCCAACCTTTTTCTCTTCGTCGTACTTGGTCTCCTAGGCCCAGTGGATCAACTTTTAATTTTTGAAACTTCTTCACAATACCTTGTGCTTCATCTTGTAATTGTTTCTTCAACGTTTTTTCAATAAGGGCAATGTTCGCTGGCTGTTCAAGATTTAACCAATGCGGATACTCATGAATCTCTCCAAGAATCTTCATCTTTATGTTAAACTGGGGAACTCCGTTCACTTTTTTTATATCATAGGTTGTCGTTCCTTTAATATTACGAATAACCGCATGGCCCTTCCTTTTTTCTTTCTTGACCTCCACCTCATAGTTACCTGATTTAGATCCGCCCAGAAGAACTTTAAACGCAAAAGATTGGCGGTGATTTAGCTTTCCAACATACTTATCTTTATTAAAGAGAGCTATTCCTTCTAGCTGAATTGACTTTTTATGCGTTTTTACGATCGGTAAGAACGGGTCCATACCTTCACCGTAATAGCTATAAAGAAATACATGCAGATTCGTTTTTGGCAAATTCTCACTCTTAATATTCTGATCGAGCAAATCGGCTAAATACATGGATGGAAGAGCAGAAGCGGTATACTTCTTCGTTAAAAGTTCATTCGTACTGCCATTAACTACAGTCAGAAAAAGTCGATTTCCTACGTTAGGGTCTCGGTAAAGGGAATTTACGATCTCGATAATTCCTTTTTCTGCAAAGCGGTCATTGAACAACACCACACGCAGCTGTCCTGTCGTAAGTGTCTTAGGAGATTGCGTATTTAGTTTCGACCGGATAAACCGACTCGTGTGAGATACTGCTGTTAACGTCTCAACTCGAACATTACCATCCATATTAAACACTGGATAAGTAATGGTACCCTGAATACTTTCATCTGGTTTTTTGTCAAAGCCTATCGCATGTATAAGCTGGACTTCATCAATGATCTCTTTTGGTACACATCCTGCGAGAATAAAGATGAGAAAAAGAATACAAAGCCTATATTTTTTTTTCATTCGTCAATGTCCTTTTTCTTTCTCATTTCTTTCACTTTGTCTTTAGATGGCAGATTCGTTCCTAAGGAGATCGGACGCTTTAATAGTCGGTTGTAAGGCAGTCGGAAGATGGTATCAGTCATATCTAACAAGCGAGGCGGATAAATCGGCTGTAGATAAGGTCTGCCTAAAGACTCTAGTCGCAAAAGATGGACAAGAATAAATGACATCGCCAATACGATTCCCACCCCGCCCCAAAGTGCGGCAAAAAAGATAAATGGAAAACGAAGGATTCGAATCGTATTCGCCATTTTATAAATCGGTGTTGTAAATGATGCCAGTGCAGATAGTGATACGATTATTAAAAGAATGTTACTCGTTAGCCCTGCTTCTACCGATGCCTGTCCGATTACAATACCTCCAACGATACCGAGTGTTTGACCAACTTTCGTAGGGAGACGAGCTCCCGCTTCCCTCAACAGCTCAATCGTCAATTCTAGAAACAATACTTCCAATATAGGTGGAAACGGAATGTTCACGCGCGACGAGATTAAAGGTGCTAATAGATCTTTAGGTATCATCTGATAATGATAAGTTAGTACGGCTACATAAAGCGGTGTTGCAAAGGTTGAGAAAATAACTGAAATAAAGCGAATGAACCGGAACAATGAACCTAAGAGCCATGACAGATAATAATCTTCTGGTGATGCAAAGTATTCTGAGATGCCCGTAGGTCCTAAGAGAGCTTGTGGTGAACCTTCTGAGAGGATCGCGATTTGGCCATAGTTTAACATCGCTACAACCCTGTCCGGTCGTTCAGTCGTTATGAGTTGCGGAAACACTGACTTCGTATTATCGGATATGATCTGCTCTAAATAAGAACTATCTGGAATGACCTCCAGTTCAATATCCTTTATTCGCTGCATCACAGTGTTCAGGTTCTCTTTTTCAGCAACCCCATCTAAATAGGCGATGATAACACGTGTCTTGGAAAATTTTCCAAGTACGACTTCTTTAAAACGAAGTTCAGGAACGGGCAATCTTCTTCGGATCAAATACAGATTGCTATCTAAGTTCTCAATAAAAGCTTCTTTCGGTCCTATTACGGAGAACTCAATTTCAGATACAGATACTGGACGGTTTGTTGCAAAGTTCTCGGCACGAATGACTGCACATTCTTCATCGTATTCGCCTAGTTGAACAACGATAAAACCACGTAATAGCTTATTTTGAATCTCTTTTATATCATTTGTGATCGTAACACTCTCGATCGGTAATATATCTTTTAAATCTTTGATGTTCTTAAAATCTTTGCTATGTATTAAATATGGAAGCAGGTCTCGATGAAGCAGTTCTCCATCGATCATCGCTTTATAATAAGAAATGTAAATATGGTGATGGACCGTCTTTTGAGGATAATGGATAAAATCAGCTGACTCCTTGGCATTATCCACAAGCTCTCTAATATCGCTATACGTATTGTCAGACAGATCAATTGTATGACTCTGCTCTTTCGGCTTCTTTTTAAACCATTTCATCATGACGACTCACACCTCTTTTCTACTTCTTAATATGAGATGAGGTGAATGGAAATATACAAAAAAGCATTCCACTCCTTGACCGGAATACTTTTTGATAATCATTATAAAAGCCTCTGTAACCAACATTAGAGGCTTTATGCAAAACCAAAACATATTGTTTCTTTTGCTTTTTACTTCATTGACAAGTTGATTGAAGTGAAAGATGCGAGACTCCTATGGGACGAGCGGTCAGGTGGAGACTCCTAATGGCGCAAAGCGGCAGTCCGAAAAGTGGAAGTGACTCGTTCAGCCCCGACAAGCAAAAGGTAAATGGGCTTGGAAGGCGCTCTTGCCTTCTTGACCGTTTACCTTTTGACCTCGAGGGGCTAGTCACTGCAACTAGACACGAGGCTCACCGCACGCCCCATGGAAAGCGATCATCTGTAACGGAAATCAACTACTCTCAAAAGCAACAAAGGATAATACGAAATCAGCTTTTTAAAAATAATTTACACAAGAGCTGTTTCTATATTGTGACTGATGAATGTGCCTACATCTTCACCGTTACATATCTTCAGAAACGACCCTTCTTGATTAAAATCAAAGAGATGGATCGGCAATCCATGATCACGAGCGAGAATGAGGGCAGATTGATCCATCACTTTTAAATTGTTCCTGATAGCCTCATCATAGTGCAAAGTAGCATATTTCCTTGCCTGTTTAAACCGATTAGGATCGCTGTCATACACACCATCTACTCCCTGCTTTGCACAGAGAATGGCATCGCAGTTCATCTCGAGCGCTCTTTGAACTGCAGGATAGTCCGTCGTCACATAGGGCTGACCATTGCCACCAGCAAAAATGACGATATATCCTTTGTTTAAATGATGTACCGCTCTTAATCGGATGTAAGGTTCTGCTACAGCACTGATCGGTACAGAGCTCATCACTCTTACTTCTTGGTCTATTTTACTTTTCAGGACCCCTCTAAGCATCAAGCTATTTATGACTGTTCCTAACGTTCCGATCTGGTCAGCTTCAACTCTTTCAATGCCCCAATACTCTGCTAAATTCCCTCTAAAAATATTTCCTCCGCCTACAACGATAGCCACTTCAATATCTTTTTCAAGAACAGATAGCACTTCTTTTGCAATATGGTTTAAAGAAAGATGATCAAAACCTGATCCTTGTTCGCCAGCGAGCGCACCACCACTTAATTTAATCAGTACTCTTTTATATCGCATCTGCTTTTTCCTCCTTCTTCATACACATAAAGAAAACGGGGTACAAAAAAAGAACAAATGACAATAAAAATGTCATCTGTTCTTTCGAATAAGGTGAATTGTAAGGAATTGAGTACTTTTATATCGAGTTCCCTTCATTACAATCCCTCCTCTTTTCTTCTTTCCAATCATTATATACAAAAAATTGGATTTGGGTGAAATTTAAATAATTTTTTTTAGAAATCCCTTCCTATATCCATCAAAACACATACTAAAACGAAAAAAATTAGTTTTAAAACTTATATATATAGACAAGTGTCATATGCACTTTCAAAACTTGTTACATATAATGCATGGACAAGAAATAGTCAATACCATTACCAGGAGGCAATATTTTGAATTGTAAACACAAACTCTCACCTCGAGAGCTTGCTAATTTATTATGTAAGCACGTTACAGTCAGAGCAGGGGAAGATGTAGAAGAGTCTGGCAAACTCGTCTGTGTTGGAAGAGACTTTATAGCAATCAAGACAGATGACAGAGAGGTTCTTTACTTTCCTTTAAATAATGTAAGATCTGTATCAGTAGCAACCGACAGAAACTGTTGCAACACGGATCGTAAAAAGGTCTGTAATGATACGTTCCAAAGCATCTTACGAAAGCTGATCAACTGTAAAGTAAGAGTGAATGACGGAAGTGACGATGATGGTGAAGTGGAAGGCGTACTAACTCGTGTTAACCGCACATCCATTCAAGTAGTAGAAGACGACGAACTTGTAATTATCGCGATCGGCTCTATCAACTTTATTACGCAAGCAGGCGAAATTGGTGACGACGAAAGCAGCAACTGCAGAATCTTATGCTGTAAGAAAGAAAAGCCTTGCTGCAAAAAGAAAGAAGAATGCAAGCCAGAATCTTCTTCAAGTTCAAGCTCGAGTTCAAGTTCATCAGTTGTATGGTGTAAACCTGAATCTTCATCTTCGTCATCTTCTTCATCCTCCAGTTCTTCTGTACTGTGGTGCAAAAAAGAATCTTCATCATCATCTTCTTCTTCATCTTCTAGCTGGTGCAAAGAGTCTTCCTCAACACACGATCATTGGAAGAAAAAGAAGCACAAGAAGAGAAACTCTGAAGATTTAGAATCTAGAGGCTGGTTTAAGCTTTAATCAAAATGAAGCTGTTCAAAAGTTTTTACTTTTGACAGCTTTTTTTATTTTCAACGCTCCATTCATGATAAATGAGTTAGAAGCATCGAACACAAAAGTCCTAGGGAAGTTATAAAACCTACAGCAACTCCCGCATCTTCATGTGCTTCAGGAAGCATGGTAGACGCTACCATCGCCATGATGGCACCTCCTGCAAATGCACCAATCAACGAAAGTGAAGCTACAGAAGCATTCTCTAACAAGAGATACCCAAGAAAAGCGGCGAGTGCAGAAATAGCAAAAACAGAAAGCCACATTCCAAGAATTTTCCGACGAGAGAATCCTTCTCTTAACAACCCTATTGAACTTGAAAGCCCTTCAGGAAAGTTGCTTAAGAAAATGGCCACTACTAGGAGCCAGCTTACCTTGCTGTGATCAATCAAGCTTGCACCTATCAACACAGATTCTGGAATGGCATCTAACAAAGTTCCCAGAAATATCGCCATTCCTACACCCTTTGTTTTCTTATCGCCAGACTTCTTCCTTTCATGTCCACCCTTTTTAGCAAGTAAACTATTGATACCGGTAAAGATCGCTGCTCCTAGAATGAAGCCAGCGGATGTAACCATTAAATTGCTCTGCTCTACTGCCTCGATCAAAAGCTCAAAAGAGACCGCACCAATTAAGATCCCTGTTCCAAATGCCATAATCCAAGCTGTCCATTTTTTAGGAATACGAAAAGCTAGTGCTGTAAAACATCCTAGAAGTACAGCAGAACCTGCTATTCCTCCCCAAAAGGCGGCAAGTAGCATACTGTTTAACTCCTTTCCTCATTTATAATCCTATCTAATAAGCAATGTCTTAAAAGTACAACTGCAAAACAGATTAAAAACGACTCATAAAGGGATAGTTTCACCTCTATGAGCCGATTTCATTCTATAGTTTATTTACTCATTTCGTTTTGGTTTATTGTTTATACCAAATTCATCACTAGGTGTATTTAAATGATCGAACTGACGATCTTTGGAAATCGTATGTGGTTTATTTATTTCTACGTCTATAAGATTGCTTTCCGGTTTAGAAGAATCTGTTCGGAAATCTTTTAAACTCGTCTTGTCTTTCCATTCTGCTGGGTCCGGACTTTGAATCGTTGTCTCTTCCATTTTTCGACTCCATTTATTAAGCGTGCGTCCAGCCGCTTCACGACCACCGAGTCCGAATGCTAGACCAAACGCAATCGTAAAACCACCTAATATGAGAATAAATGCAGCATTTACAATCGTTTTCGCTACTCCAAGCTGATCAAGAGCCATAAAGAAAGCAAGTGTGATGATCGTATACTTTGCGATGTTGCCAAGCAGCTTGCCTTCAGTTTGTTGTTTGATCATACTCTGAACAACGCGTTTCACAAGGTCTCCAGCATAGAACCCGATTCCTAGTATCAACACAGCTGTTAACACCATTGGGATATATGCAAGTACCACCGAGAGTATATTAACTAGGCTCTCTAGCTTAACAAGTTGCAGGGCTTCAATCGTAAACAGCAGCACAACAACGACTTGAGCCGCATAACCAATCATTTCAGAGAGCGTAAACGTCTGATTTGTTTTATGAAGTGATCCAAGACCCATCTTATAAAAGATGCCATTGAAACCAACTCGTTCTAATAAAGAGGTAACAGCTTGTTTTACCCATTTTCCTAACAATAATCCGACTGCTACTAAAAGGATCGCAACAATGATGTTTGGAATCATGTCCATGATCTGACCTAACATACCGATTGCAGGTCCAGAAATACCATTGATATCAAGTGTTTCTAAAGCTGAAATAACAACTGGAATTAAGATAAATACATACACGATGGTCCCAATGATTTGAGAAAGAGATGTCTTTTCAAGTGCACGATCCGCACCAAGTTTTGAAGCTAATCGGTCTGTACCAATGCTCGCTAAGAAGTTAACGATGATCTCTTTAACGATTTTAGCAACCAACCACCCTACAAAAAGAATGATTGCCGCTCCGAGCAGTTTTGGTAAGAATGCGAAGAGGCCTGTTAGCATGCCTTCCAATGGTTCAGAAATGGCATCAATGCCTAATGCAGATAATACTGCTGGTAGGAACAATAATAATGTGAGGTAAAATACAGCTTTTGATGCTGAGAAAACAGCCTTGTCAGATTGAGAAGGGTCACGAGTCAACTTCCAACGGTGTAACAACCTTTCAAATCGGGTATTCTGGCCTAACTTTCTGACTAATATCGATAAACCAGAGGCGATCAACCAAGCTACTGCCGCGATTAGTGCAGCTTTTAGTAAATTAGGAATCGCTGCCGCAATCACACCTAAAGCATTTGATATTGGTTGTGCGACATACGGAAGACTAAGCATGTTCAAGAACATGACAACGGCTACTGCCATTAGAATCCAAAATACAACCTTACTGATTACTTCTTCAGAAGAATACTTGCTGGTGCGCGTTTGTTGCACTTGATCTTCATGGTTATCAGGCTTCATCCACTTCAAGACTTTGTTGTCAAAATCCGTTTTGTGTAATGCTTTTTTTACTGCTTTTGCAACCAATGAGGCGATCAGCCAACCAATTAATAAAACTAAAATAGCAAGAAGCAAATCTGGCAATCTACCTAAATAAGCCATCCAAGAATCTGTAACTCCATTGTAATCGTACATGTTCGTCCTCCTTTTTTCTCATTTAATAAGGTTGTTTTCTATTCATGTTGCACTCTGTAGTAATTGATCTCCGTTTCAGATGCTCGCTTTCCGCGGGGCAGGCGGTGAGCCACATTCGTACGTTTCACTTTTAAGTGTCTCACCTGCCCACCTGTCCTAGCCGAGAGTCTCGCATCTTACACTTCAATCAATATTCAAAGAAGAAAAACACAAATGATAGATACAACAATTTTCTAGAAAAGAACCTTTTATAAAAACGTCTACATTAGCTCTACTTTCCCAAAGCTTGATTTCGTTAAACTAGCGCTTTCTATCCGAAAACAAGGATATATTTTACATTTTCTGTTGTTTTCTGTATACTTAGTGCAACCGTTTTCAAAAAGGAGAAGGATAACATGTGGATTTCTATCATACAATCAAACTAACTTTATATCCCTTCGATTTATAACCTGGCGTGTTTTTTTGGTGAGCAAAAAATTACATATGCACACACATCCGCAGGTATTTGTCTGTGGTTTTTTTGTGTCCATTTTTAAGGAGAACAATTATGATCGTCGTAAAAAATTTAGAAAAACATTATAAGATCGCAAAACGAGATCCTGGATTAAGAGGAGCCATTAAATCATTGTTTCATAGGAAATTTGAAACAAAAAAAGCTGTGAAGAAGATCAACATGCATATTAATGCTGGAGAGATGGTTGGCTATATTGGTGCGAACGGTGCTGGGAAATCTACTACGATTAAGATGTTAACAGGCATTCTCACTCCAACTTCAGGAGAGGTTAAGGTAAATGGCATCATCCCTTACGAGAACAGACAACAGAATGCAAGTCATATTGGTGCTGTATTCGGTCAACGTACACAATTATTCTGGGACATTCCGGTCAGAGAAAGCTATGAGCTTCTTAAACACATTTACGAGATTCCTCAAGCACAATATGAAGAGACTTTAAAAGAGTTCGTAGAAGTACTTCATTTAGAACCCTTGCTTGGTATCCCTGTAAGACAGCTTTCATTAGGACAAAAGATGCGCTGTGAACTTGCTGCTGCATTTTTACACCGACCAAAAGTGGTCTATTTGGATGAACCTACAATCGGATTAGATGTAGCTGTAAAGGTTCGAATCCGTGCTTTCATCAAACAGATGAACGCTAGATACGGCACAACTGTGCTTCTCACCACTCATGACATGCAGGACATCGAAGAGATCTGTCAGCGAATCATCATCATCGATGATGGAAGTGTGATCTATGATGGGTCTATCCAAGATATCAAATCACAGTTCGGTGATAAGCGCGTAATTCATTTTGAACTAGAAGATGCTGCTGATTCTTTTGTTTTGCCGGAAACCTTGTGTGACATAACAGAGGTACTTCCAAAAAGCGATGAAGAACCACATCTTGTATCCCTATCATTCAGCAATAAACATATCTCTGGTGCAGAAGTCATCCATACGATGATGAACCATTATTCTGTTGCTGATTTAACCATTGCCGATGCCAAGATAGAAACCATCGTAGAAGAAATATATGGAAGAGGCATGAAAAAGGAGGTTCAGCATGAGGAAATACTTTGAGTTTGCTAGAGTGCAGATGCAAGTACATGCTGCCTACTCAGCATGGTTCTGGGCTAATACTTTTTCTATTTTGCTCCGGATGCTTGTTATCTATTTCTTTTGGAAAGCCGTTTACAGCAGCAGAACAGAGATTGAAGGACTGCCATTCGACGGGATGATTACGTACATCATTATCGCTATGTTTTTACAGATGTTTGTTTCAGGTGTAGGTCAGGAATTGGCCCATACGATTAAAGATGGAAATGTTGCGATAGAATTGATGAGGCCTTACAACTTGATTACTCGTTTGGTCGCTATGGATCTAGGTGATAAAATTATTCATTTTGTACGTGGGGCTCTGCCTTTAAGCATTCTCGCATTTATTTTTATGGATATCACACTGCCAACTACATGGCAAGCCGGTCTATTATTCTTAATCAGTGCATTTATGGGTATTTGGATCGGTACTTTTTTTGATCTATTGATTGCCATTCTAGCATTTTGGACGATAAATCTTTGGGGTCTGCAAGTCATGAAAGAAGCAGTTATCTCCTTTTTTTCTGGTGCGCTTGTCCCGCTTATTCTCTTTCCAGAATGGTTTCAAACAATAAGTCTGTTTCTACCATTCCAAGCGATGGTCTATGTACCAGTTGCGATCTACACTGGCATCCTCTCAGGAACAGAAGCTTGGCTGGCGCTCGGATCACAAGTATTTTGGGCGGTTTCACTCTTTGTCTTATTAAGAGTGTTATGGACAATCGCAATAAAAAAGGTAACTATTTTTGGAGGTTAGGAGGTGACGCTGATGCTATCACGATATGTGAAATTATATTACTTATTTTGCAAACAAAACTTAAAAGTCATGTTGGAGTACAGGATGGATTTCTTACTTGGTGTCCTCTCTGTTATGCTTCAGCAGTTCGCAGGAATTTTCTTCGTTAAAATTGTTTTTGATCATATCCATGCCTTAAACGGTTGGACCTTTTATGAAATTTTATTTATTTACGGAATTGCTGCTACTGGCCGTTCCATCCATCATATATTCTTTGATAATCTATGGACGCTTGGCTGGCAGTATATTCGACCAGGCAAATTCGACCGTCTTTTAATCAGACCGATTAATCCTCTGTTTCATTTTATCGCAGACCGATTGCAGCAAGATGGTTTTGGTCAGTTGTTCATAGGGATTATCGTCATCAGTACAGCAATGCCACACTTAGGCATCTCTTGGGGTGTCCTGGAATTCTTTATACTTGTTGTCATGATTATCGCATCAGGTTTCATTTTCGTCGCAATCAACCTCTTCTTTGCGACTCTGTCGTTTTGGATGGTCGACAGTCTGCCAATTGTATGGACAATCTTTAATTTAAGTGATTTTGCTCGTTATCCTTTAACGATCTATCATAAAGGAATCCGTCACTTCCTAACATGGATTGTTCCTTATGGATTTACTGCTTTTTATCCTGCAGCTTATTTTATTAAAGGTTCAGGGTTTGAAAGAATGGCTCTCTTAACACCTGTTGTCGCAATTGTCTCTTGCATCATTGCGTACTGGTTTTGGAATAGAGGGCTGAAGGCATTTACGAGTACAGGAAGTTAAATAAAAAGCTGGCCCCTCATCCCGTTACGATGAGGGGCTAGCTTTGTTTAAATAACCTTACTTTTTGATAACCCCGCACAAAACACGATCTCCCGAATTTCCTGCTGGATCTGTTTTATAGTCATCGGCTTTGTCATGGATAACTAGTGATGTTCCACCGTTAGCAAAAAGAGAGTTTTTACTGTCTTCAGAAAGTGTCACGAGGTTGGATAGAACTTCGTCTTTTACGACTCCGCTTTTATCAGCCTTCACATTTTGAATATCTCCTACGTGTGGTCCTTTCGGATTCAGAAATCCATGCTTCTTTTCGGTAGGATTAAAGTGTGCTCCTGCAGACTTGAAATCCGGTGGTGTACACTTTGCTGTTTCATGAAAATGAATGCCATGTTCACCTGGCTTTACCCCAGTTGCATTCACTTCGACCTTTACCCCATCTCCGGTTTGGGTTAACGTTGCTTCTCCTGCTTTATCTCCTTTTGCATTAACAAGGTTTACGATATATGAACCGCCTTTCACCTTACTAGATGCAGCTTGAGATTGCGCTTTGGACTCTTCCATATCATGATTTTTATGCTCGTTTTCTTTATCTTTGTTACCACATGATGCGAGTAAGAGTACGAGCATCATATAGAACAAAACTGTTCCTATTTTTTTCAAAGCGATTTACCTCCTGATGATTAACGAATAGTACATTTTCCGCCCAATCATCAGAACTTTAAACCTTTATTTTAAAAAAAGTGTCTCAATCTCCTGCTCGTTCACGTTCTCTCCATCAAACTCTACCAAATAGGCTTTCGCGTTTTCCCTTGAACTGACAACGGTATGCAGTTCGCCATCCACAAAATGCAGTCCCGCTCCATCATCTGCAGCATATCCCGCTTTCAGTCCATTTTCGATAAGTTTATGATAAGCAGGTCTTCGCTCTGTTTCTCCATCATAATGCGGACAATGACTTCCTTTGATGAAGGCTAAACAGTCTAGCTTAGCCAGTGGACCGAAGGAATCGGTTACGCCTTCTTCAAACCAGCAGAGAGATCCCGCGCTGAGTCCCGCTAAAATCTTTCCATCTTCATATGCTTTCTTCAAAAGAACATCTAGATCCCATTCTCTCCATAGCGCTAAAAGATTTTTTGTATTGCCACCACCTACATAAAAAATATCCTGCTGCTCTACAAAACTCTCCAAATGTTCAGGTGGTGAAAAGAGTGAAAGATGTGCAGGTTCACAATCTTCAGATTGAAAAGCTTTATAAAATCGTTCGATATAACCATCCGCATCACCGCTTGCTGTAGGAATAAAACAAATGCGAGGTCGATCAGCTGTACTCTGCTTCAGAATATACCGATCTAACCGTTTATTCTCGGGCTCCATGGAAAAGCCTCCGCCTCCCATGGCAATAATTTGCTTTGTGCTGTTCTGTTTCATATGCTCATTTACTCCTCTGTTATATCCCTTTCGATTTTGGTTTAGAGTTATCCTCTAAAAAGAGCTAATCCGTTTTGATTGCTTATACAAAAAGAAAACACCAGCCGATTACTTAATTTCGGCTGATGCTTTTTTATACATCTCTTCTTAAAGCTTTTAATACATCAACAGTGGTGGCTTTAGCTGCTGGCCGCCAACCAGAAAGTAAAGTTACGCTCATACAGATCGTAACAGCGATTACAGTCAGGCTCCACGGGATATAAGACAAAATGAAATCTTCTGGTGGCTTTTCGTTCATAAACTGTTCAACGATGATAGGAAGAGCGAAATTGATTCCATAGCTGATGAGATACGCTAAAATGGTTCCTAATCCCACTCCCCATAGTCCGATGTATCCACTCTCTAAAAGAAAGATGCGCTTGATCGTTTTTGGTGTAGCGCCAATCGCTTTCATGATTCCGATATCTTGGGAGCGTTCCGTAACAGCCATCGTCATCGTATTAAAAATGCCAATAGAAGCAATAAGTACAGCAATAGCACCGATAAAGATTAATCCTGCTTTAAACAATGTAAAATAGATGTTCAGTTCTTTTAGTTCGCTAACAACAGAATAAGTAAGATATCCTTTATCTTTAATCTTTTCGGACACTTCTTTAACATCTTCGGCTGAAGACGTATATACTCTGACAGAAGTGTAAGAATCATCACTGTTCTTAAGTTCAGGATCTATTTCAGTTAATAGAGGCATAATTTCACTATGAAGATCGTCTGTAATCATTACCGAACTGTCAGTCATCCATTCTTTTTTTGGTTTCTCTTTAATTCCTACAACTTTTACTTGTACCGTTTTTATCTGTGTTTCTGTTTTGATGTCTGGATTATCTACCTTCATATGATAGGTTAATGTTTGATTTAATAAATCTCCGTCATAAGCAAATTTCTTCATCTCCTTTTGTGCCTCTTCGTCACTCATTCCTTCTGTAAAGTTTTCTGGCATCTCTTTTCTTAATTCTTGAGCAAAATGGTGTCCAATTATAATCTCATTTTTACTCTTAGGCATTCTCCCTTTTTCAAGTTGCAAACCCGCTTTTCTCTCAGAAGGCATATTTACACTGTTTACTTCAGCATATACCGTGTATTCCCTTAGGGTCATTTCGCTCGCAGGTACATATTTCTTTCGACTAACCGCTTTAACATTCTTAATATCTTGGAGTTTTTTCACGTCTTCCTCAACCAAAGGACCGTTTTCATTCTGTATTTCAATCTCGTTCATCAATCGATAACTCATCACATCATCTACCGCAGTCTTATGAATCGCAAAGCCTACAGAGGCGAGCATGATCAAAAAGGCACACCCCATCGTAGATGCCAGGATTGTCATCCATACACGAGTCTTGTTTCTTTTCATATTACTTCTTACGAACCGATGTTTATCTTTGAACTTCATGAAGCTTGCTCCCTTCTCTTAAGTAACCGTCTCTGATCTCCACTTTTCGATGAGCGATCGAAGCTACTTCATGGTCATGTGTAATGATTAAAAACGTAATACCATCTTTTTCATTCAATTCTTTAATAAAGTTTAATAGTTCTTTTTCGTTCTCAGAATCAAGACTACCTGTTGGTTCATCCGCTAGGATAAGAGGAGGATTCAGGATTAGTGCCCGGGCTATACTGACGCGCTGCTGCTGACCTCCTGAAAGCTCTCCCGGATAATGACTTTGGTACTTCTCTAATCCAACCTTCTTTAACATTTTTATCGTTTGATCTTTTCTATCTTTTTCGCTAACGCCTTTTAATACTAATGGCAGCTCTACATTTTCATAGGCTGTCATACTAGGAATCAGCTGAAAGCTTTGAAATATAAATCCTAGATGCTCTAATCGGAATTCAGCCCATTTTGATTCAGACAATTTGCTTACCTGTTGTCCATCAATCGTGATCTCTCCTGTTTGCAATTTAATAAAACCAGAAATCAGGTTTAATAGAGTCGACTTTCCTGATCCGCTTCTTCCTACGATCGCTACGATCTCACCTTCAGCTACTTGCAGATCGACATGATGCAGAACCGGTACGATATTCTCTTTTTCTTTCTTACCAATTTTAAATGCATAAGATAGATTCCTTACAGTGATCATGCTGACACCCCTTTTGTCCTAAGTGTACTGCTCGTTATAATACACATATACCATTAATTTCGATTATCTGTCAATACATTCCAATAAACTTTTTAAAGAAGGATTTACAGGGAAAGAAGAGTATAGGTAACAAAGACATACATCTAGGAGGTACACATATGTTAAAGTGGCAAACAAAAGAGGGATATAAGAAATTATTAAAAGACCTAGTTTCGATCCCTAGCATCACCCATCATGATGGAGAATTATTTATGGCCGAACATCTGCACCATACGCTCTCATCACTAGACTATTTCACTAAGCATCCTGATTACGTTCGCCATCATCCTCTTCCAGATGGTCGAAAACTGATCACTGCGTTTGTACAGAAAGATCCTTCGATTAAAGAAACCATTATTCTGCTGAGCCATTTTGATGTTGTTTCCGTAGAAGACTTTGGTGAATGGAAGCATCTCGCTTTTCGCCCAGAAGAACTGACTGAAAAGATTATCGAGAACAAAGAGCTGCTGCATACTTTTGTTCAAGATGACCTGAATAGCGGCGATTGGCTTTTCGGTCGCGGCATCATGGATATGAAAGCTGGGGTCGCTCTTCATATGTCGATGATCGAAAAAGCGACAACCGGTCATTTTAAAGGAAACGTACTCATGATTTCTGTTCCGGATGAAGAAGTTCATTCTGAAGGAATGCTTGCGGGTGTCAGTGTCTTACGGCAGCTTCAAGAGGAGTATGATATAAAATACATCACATGTTTGAACGGAGAACCAAGCTTCACAAAATACCCAGGTGATACTTCTTCCTATATGTATACAGGATCAACAGGCAAGATTCTTCCTGGTTTTCTTTGTTATGGTAAGGAGACACATGTAGGTGAGCCACTAGCAGGTATGAACGGAAATGTGATGGCTGCTGAGATTACGAGAGAACTAGAATGGAACGTCGATTATGTAGAGAAGTTTCGTGAGGAGGCTACTCCTGTACCAACGAACTTGATTCAAAAAGATTTAAAAGATCACTACTCTGTCCAGATACCACACGCGGCTGTAACACTGTTTAATCTTATGCTCTTTAATCGATCTCTATCGGATATTACGGATATGTTAATAAAAAGCGCAAAAAGCGCAGCCCTTCGATTAGAGGACCGGCTCTTTGAAAGAAGCAAAAATGTCTCTGAAATCATACCGTTCACGCCGAAAAAAGAAAGTATTAAAGTACTTACTTTTAATGAACTATATGAACACGCCGTGACTAAATATGGACAAGAAGAACTTGATCGCAGAGAAAACATGCTTCAGACGAACAATCCGAATGCGGATGAAAGAGAGCTGACGATACAATATGTATTTGAGTTAGCAAGTCTTTGCAGAGACATCTCTCCGATGATCGTCTTGTTCTACACACCGCCTTTTTATCCAGCCGTATGTTCAAGCGACCACCCGCTGATTAAAGCCACATCAGATATGGTAGTCAGTCATGCGAAAAACACGTTCAACAGCGAGCTCGTGAATGTCCACTATTTTAGTGGCTTATCTGACTTGAGCTATATTGGATTTCATGGAGATTCTCGTGATCTTTCATCTTTCACAAGTAACTTCCCATTACTAGGATCTCGCTACCATATTCCGTTTGATGATATGAGAGAACTTGATATTCCGGTTATTAACATTGGTCCACTCGGTAAGGATGCACATCAATGGACAGAGCGGCTTGAGATCAACAAAGTAATGGATGAAACACACCCGTTAATTATCTTTGCGATGGAAACGTTATTTGACCAAGCAAAAAACCAGATCTGAGGAAGATCTGGTTTTCTTATGGTTTAAAGTAAAGGTCTTTAATACTTTGTGCTATTCCTTCAATATTGTTCGCTACTTGCTGTACACCATACCCCATATATAGAGGTGAGGTCACAAAACGAGGCATGATCTTGCAATATGTCTTTTCGTTATGTTGATAAAAGAAAAGATTGTAACTTGTACAACTTCTATGAAAATGATTCAGCAAAAAATGCGTTCCAGCTTGAATACAATCCGCGAATAAAGAAAGCTCTGCGTCTTTTTCCCATATGACATTCAGTTCATAGAACCCAACTCTTGGTTCAGTCGATACAGTAAAGCTGACTCCCTCTTTTTCAAGAATTGTCAGTCCTTTGAACTGATTCTCGGAAAAATCGTGAAGACAATCTACTTCATTTAATCCAATGATCTGCATATGAGGATGGCGGATTGTTCCACCCGATAAAGGACCGTGGTTCTTAAAGAACATCACAGACGTGTATTTACCGCTGTGTAACATGTTATTCCAATGTTCAAGCCCAAAACGAAGGACTTTGTATAGATGATCCTTCGAATAGTTTGAGAGCTCACCTTCACATTCATCTGTTTCGATCAAGACAGTTTGAAAGGCACCATCGAGAACTGTATATTTATTTTTAACAAGAATGATCGAATCTTGCTTATCCAAAACTTCCTCTAACTCATCAATTCGACAAAACGGACAAGGTGTTTCTTTATTTTTTATACTATTAGGCTTTTGAGCTCCTACTTCTGTAAAAAAATTAATGTGTGTTTTTTTCATTCTTTTCACCGCTTTTGCTTGTTTCCTATCTATTCTATTTTCTAGCTGTTCTAATGAAAACCTTTTAACATGTAGATTAATTATTATATCCAGGTATGCGTTCCCATTTCAATATTCCGTCATGCTTATTGATCGAACCTTTCCACTCGAAGTTCTGCTCAACATGCATAAGTTGTCTCAACATCTCGTCTTCAGATTCTTTTGTTGTATAGACTTTTACATTAACATAGTTCCATAGCTCTCCCAAATTTTTTTGCACTACGTATGGTTCATTTAAAGTAAGGTGTGATACTTCTTTTAAATACGATTCGGTAAGAAATATTTGTTTCTCTTGTGATAGATTCTTTGGAAACGTAATAAAAACGGTAAGAGTATCTTTCTTTTGATCAGCCACCACACCTGAAATCTTGTGATGGTTTCGCATATCATGTCTCGCTTTTGTTAAGATCGCTTGATTAACATAAGGGATTTTAGCTATTGATTGAGCTTCTTTTTGTTCTTTGAGTGGAAAAGGCATGCTTTCGGCAAATTGTATAAAAATAAAGATGAACGCTACTCCAAGAGCTAGACTTAAACTTTGATGAAACCAGTGATACCACATGCTTTTTGGTGCAGGTGGCTTGTGGAGATCTCTTGTTCTCTGAAGGACTTTCTGTCTATGTTCTTCTTTAAACGTTATTGCTCTCATACGGCCGTTGTTCAAAATTTCAGGCAGCTGCTTGAAAGGATCCTCCATGATCTCACCTACTCTTCTCCAGTTTTCGTCGCAACATTTCTCTTCCCCGCTGAAGTAAAGTTCTGATCGTTGCTTCTTTTTTGTTTAGGATTTGGCTGATTTCGCACACGGTTAGTTCTTTATAATAGAATAGAAGAATCACTTCCCGATATTTAAGAGGCAGTTTTAGTACTTGATCTGCTAAGGCTTCATGTTCACTTTTCTGGACGATTGAAAGTTCTGGTGTTAGGACAGAGGATGCTCTCGACTTACCAAACCGGTCGATAACATGAATGTATTTCTTCCAACCGCTTCTTAAGTAATCTTTACACAAGTTTATAGTGATGGCGTATACCCAAGTTTTTACTGATGAATCATTTCTAAAATTGTCTTTATGTATGTAACATTTCACAAACACTTCTTGTGCTAAATCTTCAGCCAATTTTCGATCCTTAACATAGGTGTATGCTAGTCTTATCACCTTGTCTTGGTATATATCCATAATCTGTACGACCCATTCTTCCTGAGTAAGGGAGTGTGAATCTATGCCTTCGTTATGGATTTCTCGATTGAACTTCAAGTGCATCCCCTCCTTTACCAACACCCTATCCTTTAGACGATTAGTTATAATTTTTTTATTCATTTTATGTGAATTAGTAAAAAACCAAACCAGAAAGATATAGAATCTTAATCTATTAAACTAACGGGGCAAACATTTTTTTGTAATGAAAACCCATTCTATATACCTACTTCTCTATTCGATTTGCACGCTGATTTTACCTTTTTATTTCCTAATACAGACAAATCTCTACAGAGTTTCCGTCGAATTATGTTTCAATGTGTAATATTTTGAAACATAAATGTAATATTATTTCGCAATAACTGATGATTAATCAATGGTATAATCACTTCAGAAAAGAAATTGGCAACATTTGCACTTACAAGGAGGAGTACCCATCTTGAAACGTAAGCTAGTTATGGCTACACTGTCTCTCAGTCTAGTATTTAGTACATATACGGTATCGGCAGAAACTCTGTCTTCTATAAAAGAGAAAAAAGAAAAAAATCGCTCTGAGCAAACAGAAAAGCAGGGTGAATTAAAGAAGAATCAAAATCAGCAAGATCACACATTGAATCAGATTGAAAAATTAGAGAGGTCGATCGACAAGACTCTTGAAGATATCGCAAACAAAAAAGAATCCATTCAAGGAACAAAAGCTTCTATTGAAAAACTTAAAAGAGAAATTGATGTTCTTAAAAAGAGAATCAAAGAACGTGATGCACTTCTTAAAGAACGCGTAACTTCCATGTACGAAAGCGGCGGTGCGGTAAATTATTTAGATGTGGTATTAGGTTCGAAAGATTTCGGCGACTTCCTTGATCGCGTGTTTGCACTAAACGTGATTGCTGAACAGGATAAAGCCATCTTAGAAGAACACAAACAAGATAAAGAATCTGTTGAAAAGAAAAAAGGACAAGTTGAGAGTGAACTCTTGTCTTTAAATGCAGATTTAACGGCTCTAGAAGGATTAAATCAAAAGCTAACAGACCAGAAAAAACAAAAGAATGCGCTTCTTGCCCAACTAGAGACGGAAGAAGACCATCTACATGATCATATTATGCAGTTGGATGAGACGAACGAACTTCTTTCCGCACAAGAAGCAGCGATAAAAGCTGAGATCGAACGCGCGAAACGTGAAGAAGCTGAACGTAAGAAGAGAGAAGCTGAAGCAAGAGCTGCAGCAGCTGCAGCGGCGGAAAAAGCTCGTGAAGAAGCAGCGGCTAGAGAGAAGAACAAATCCAACTCTGGAGGTTCTGGATCTTCACCTTCACCTACGCCACCGCCTGCACCAACTCCGGCTCCAGCCCCAGTGAGTCGTGACTTTATAATGCCTTCACAGGGAATCATCACTTCTGGTTTTGGTAACAGAAGCGCGGGCATGCACTATGGAATGGATATTGCTCAAGGAGGAAGTACTGTTCCTATCGTAGCAGCAGCTTCTGGAACGGTAACGAGAGCTTACTATTCCAGCTCTTATGGTAACGTTGTTTATATTACGCACTACATTAACGGCCAGTTGTACACAACACTATATGCTCACATGAGATCTACGCCTGCAGTTAGTCAAGGTCAATCTGTCTCTCAAGGGACATTCTTAGGCTACCAAGGTAATACAGGAGCTTCTAGAGGACAGCATTTGCATTTTGAATTGCATAAAGGCCCATGGAACGGCTCAAAATCAAATGCAGTCGATCCAAGACCATACCTTCAATAATCAATAACTAAAATACAAAAGACGCAGAGATGACCGTTCTCTGCGTCTTTTTTGTACGTCTCAATCCTAAAAGCTGCTGCTTAAGGGGGTACTATTTTAAAGGCATCTTTGCTAAGTTGATTGTTGTGTAAGGAGGAAGACTCCTAATGGCACAAAGTGCTTAGGTGGCTCACCGCACGCCCTCCCCCGGAAAGCGAGCGCTTGAAACGGAAATCAACTTCTTTCAGCCTTTTGTATAGAAATAAAAACAAGTTTTATATAACTCCACCAAGCAGTCTTCGAATTGGATGACGTGTGTATTCCGACATGAGTCGATAGTTTGGCCTTATGATTTCCGCTGTTAAAAAAGCCGAAACCGTTGCGCCAGGCATTCTTTTTTGGTTAAGCACATCGATAACCTCTCCAATTGTTCCCGTTCCGATGCCGTGACCAAAAAATTGTCCGTTTCCAAGATCGATTAAATTTTCACCTTGCCATTGCGGTGTATTCGGATGATGTTCTGGATTTTTAACATATCTCACATCTCCCGGCAACGAATCCCCAGATGGTACAGCGATAATCTGTAGATCTTCATCATGTTCCGTACTGTAGAGAAGCAATCCGTTAAACAATTGATCAAACATACCCGCTCCAATTGTTTCAAGAATCGCTTTGTACATCATGATCATTATAGCTGTAGTACATTCGAACCCGTACCGTTTTCCATTGATAAAAATATCTGAGATGGCGTCAGAAGGACGGGCATCGGATCGAAGCAAAAATCCTCCATAAGCTGTTCTTCTCCAATATTGCGGATTGCAGCGCGAATTTACGAACGTCGCGAACCCTGCTCCACTGTCACGCATAGCGTTTGCAGCTGCTACAATATTTGTACGCATGACCACTTCAAATAAAAATTGATGTGGACTTGTGTAATAAAACGATTCTCTGGATTTTTCAAGCTTTTCGCCTACTTGTTTCTGTGTGGGTGTAAGCGAATTAAAACCAGAGATTTGAGCCGTTTTTACCGGATACCCATTAACAAAAATCATTTCTCTCCCCCCTGTCTGCACAGGATATTACATAGTATGGTGAGAAGAGAAAAGTGGTGTTTTTTTAAGCGCTTCTCTTATGCACGAAATCAAAGGATGATTTCGTTTTACTCACAAGAATTTGTTTTTCCAGCACACGATTATGGTTCGTCTTTTTATAATGTCTCGTTTGTAGGTGATGTTGAAAACCTTCACCTATTAACTGAAAGGCGTAGATGGCGACCCCGAACATGATGATTGGTCCAAGTGCGATATATGGATTGGCATGAATCTGGATGTAATAATCGCCAACGAGTCCAGACCACTCATTTGATAATGATTTCGGTGGATCTGCCATCATCGGATTGAAATCTATATCTGTCCCTCCGAAGAACAGTTTAAAATAGCCAAGATGAGTAAAAATAATCAGTACTTGAACGCATTGTTGACACCATACAATTACAAGTTTAGGCAGCATGTGAGGGATAACATGTTTTGTGAATATACGCCACCTGCTCGCACCTAATAGCTTTGCTCCTTCTATAAATTCTTCTTTCAATACGGCTGCCATCATGTTTCCGATCATCGAACCGAGTAAAGGTACGACGAGCACCGTTAGAATAATGACTTCAAGACCAATTCGTTCGGTAAACGAATACAGAAAGAACTCTTCTCCTTCAGCACTCAATTGCTCACTTAAAATAGGACTCAGAATAAAAACAGCGATGATCGTAAGCGGAATAAAATAAAATGAGCTAAGGAGCTGATCTAATCCTTTACGAATCTTTTCTGGCAGATAAAAAGCGAATGGAATCGCCACGATAAAACTAAATAGAACACGAAACACACCGATTGCAATTACTGCGATTAACGTAAATTTTGCTCCTTGCAAAACCTTTTGGCTGATATCATAACCCAAGGGATCTGTACCTAAAGGAAACATGAGTGATGGCTCAAAAGGTGCGCCACCTATCAGATTTTTGTTATCATCATAAAGCAACTGGACTTGGCGAACGTCACTATCATAAAACAAGGCGAACCCAAAGCTGGAAAAGATGAATACACATAAGATTGAGAGTCCAACCCAAAACTTTATGCTTCGAATCATACCAGCTCACCTCTTTTTGAGAATCGAACGATCGTCCATTCGAATACCGCATATAAAAGGAAAAAAGGAATAACAAGCAAAATGAGGCAAGCGGCTAACATCTCTGGTCTAAAATCACTATACATATAATGAGTAATACCATGAATATTGAAGATTACTTCAACAAGGAGCAGGTTTGAAATCATAAACCATAGAACGGACTTTGAAAAGTGAAAGATTCCCTCACTCGTATTCCTCGTAACGTGAACGATGAGTACATATATTCTTCTCATGCCTTTCGCTAAACTCATCTCAACATATGATTTTCCAAGCTCCTCTTCCGACAGAAGGATCATCATCTTATAAAAATAAACAAAAGGCAGGATCATTAAACACACGATCGGCACCATATAAACCCGATCTTCAGCTCCTAGTGAAGCTACATTTGAAACGAGTATTCCTGTCTTTTTAAAAATAAGAACAATTGCCATCTGTACAAGTGCAAAAACAAGAAGATCTGGCAATGATTCTAAAAACGTAAGAATGTTCTTCACGGTCCTTCTGATAAACATCGGCATCATCAACGTGCACCAAGTAAGAAGCTGTGCCATACAAAAGGCAATGAATAATGCGCCAAAAAGTATGGTTAACGAATACAGATACGGTGACCAAATATCATCTAAAAACAACCTCTGCTTTCCCTGGTTCATATAAGTCATCTCATTTAAATGAATAACATCTAATAGAACAACTTTGATTTTTTGAAAATACATGGCTACGTTCTTGTTCATGATTAAATCTGGCAGTCCGCTGATCAGTACGATTGAAATAATCGTTAGAATCAGCTGCATGAACAATTTTTTAATAATCTTCATAAAGCTCCCCCTTTCCTTGTTAGACGAACTATCTCATCCATTTTATTCACTTCATTATTTTTGGAGGATAAAAAGGACAAAACAATCCATATTAAGGAAGAGAAAAACATATGGAATTGAGGACTGACTATGTGGAATAAGATCAGGATTGGAGTTCTATTAACAGCTTGTTTAAGCTTCTTCTTTCCCCTCACCTCTGAAGCAAAAGAACCCCTAACTTATTTCCCAATCGTAAAAAAGGGGGAAGTTTTGGAGTGGGAGAAAGTGAACAAACTCCTTCCGAAAGGTGCCACTTTTAAAGTTGTTGATTTAGAGACAGGCTTTTATTTTCAAGTACAAAGAAGAGCTGGCAACAAACATGCTGATGTACAGCCGTTGACTCGTGACGATACAGCTGTTCTAAAGCATCTGTATAACGATAAATGGAGCTGGAACCGACGTGCTATACTAATCCCCGTAAACGGGAGAATACTCGCAGGCAGCATGCACGGAATGCCTCATGGAGCAGGTGCATTAGAAAACGGATTTCCTGGCCATTTTTGCATACATTTTTTAGGTAGTTCAACACACCGTTCTCGTAATATTGATCCTTCTCATCAATTTATGATTCTAAAAGCTGGAGGACAACTAACTAAATACGCTGCTGGAGCAAGCGCTAAACAAGCTGTTTCGATGTTTTTAGTCGGAATGAAACAGCAAGACATCAAATTAGCTATGCCTGTCCTAAACAAGACCCTGCTTGAAGACTCGACCGTTACAGAGCTGTTCAGAGGAATCACAAGCATGCAGTATGAGATTAGGTCTCCAAGCACCAGGTATCCTCCTGTTGTTCGAACTGAAATAAGAGCTAGAGTAAAAAAGTACGATGATAACGGATTACAAACAGATACTTTTACCTTTTTAATGGAACGAAAATCGATGACAGACGGCTGGAAGATCATGAAGATCAGATTCTAAAACCTGAAGAAGCTTTTTCTTTAGGTTTTTTTGTTTTGAGAGTTGAAAGAGGATTGGAGGGTATAGTGTTTGTAGAAATTGTTGATGCTTGTCGACTCGCGGATGGATATATGATCAAAACTCGCGGGATTAAGGCTTAGATTCGCGGAATTAACTCTAAAATTTCAGGAATAATGAGCGATAACAGATCAATAATACCCTGCACCGATCTTCATATCATTCACCCCCTAACCCCAAAACACGAATAAAAAAATATTTTTTTAATTTATTGTTCGTATTTTAGTTGAAATCAACTTTAATAATTGTTATATTTACCAAGGGAAAAAACAAATCAAGAAAACTACCAAGTATTTCAAGGGGGATTATTATGAATACCCATTATGATGTAATTGTTGTTGGCGCAGGTCCTGCAGGAATCTTCACGAGCTATGAACTAACAAGACAGCTTCCAGATGCAAAGATTTTGTTAATAGATAAAGGACATGATATCTATGCACGTTCGTGTCCGATTTTAGAGAAGAAAATTCAAAAATGTCCGCCTGCAGCAGGCAGAAAAGAATTTGCCGGTTGTTTACCAGCTTGTTCGATCACAAATGGTTTTGGCGGAGCAGGAGCTTATTCGGATGGAAAGTTCAATATTACGAGCGAATTTGGAGGATGGATGACTGATTATCTTTCTGAAGAACAAGTGGTTGAACTTATTAAATATGTAGATGCGATCAACTTGGAGCATGGTGCCACAGATTCAATTACTGACCCACTGACACCAGAAGTTAAGGATATCGAAAAGCGCGGTTATGCAGCTGGTTTAAAGCTGTTACGAGCTCAAGTTCGTCACCTTGGTACAGAACAAAACCTTGAAATACTAAAAAGCATCTATGAATATTTAAAAACGCGCATTGAGATGAAATATAAAGCTGAGGTTGAAGATCTCATTACAGAACGAACGACTGAAGGTTATGTAGCCAAAGGGATCCTTCTAAAAGACGGAACTTCTTTGACTTCTGAGAAAGTTGTTATTGTTCCTGGTCGCGATGGTTCAACTTGGCTAACGAAAATTCTTAAGAAACGCCGTATTAAAATGACAGCTAATCAAGTGGATATTGGGGTTCGTGTTGAAACTTCCAACTTGGTGATGGAAGAGATCAACAAACACCTTTACGAAGGAAAATTTGTTTTTAATACATCTGTCGGCACAAAAGTAAGAACTTTTTGTTCCAATCCTTCCGGGCACGTAGTCGTAGAGAATCACTCTGGCATCATGCTTGCGAACGGACACGCTTATAAAGATCCAAAGCTAGGCAGTGAGAACACTAACTTTGCACTGCTTGTATCACATCAATTCGCTGAACCGTTTGATCAACCTACTGAATACGCTCATGAGGTTTCAAGACTTGCCAATCAGCTTTCTATGGGTGGACTTGTCGTTCAGAAGTATGGTGATATTTTAAAAGGGCGTCGCTCGACGGATAAGCGTATTAAAGAAGGCTTCCTTCGTCCAACGTTAAAAGAAGCTGTACCTGGTGACCTAGGGCTTGTGCTTCCTTATAACACGATGAAAAGTTTGATTGAGATGACTGAGGCTTTGGATAAAGTAACACCAGGTATCGCATCAGAACACACATTGTTCTATGGGGTAGAAGCTAAGTTCTATTCTGCACGTCCTAAGCTTGATGATAAGTTTGAGTCAGAGATCAACAGCCTCTATGTTGGTGGAGATGGTGCTGGGATCACACGTGGTCTCGCCCAAGCAAGTGCATGTGGCGTATGGATCGCACAAAACGTGGCAGCGAAGTTAAAAGAAAAGACACCAGCGTTGGTTTAATATAAAATCAAAAAAATGCCTTAGGATTCTGATCCTAAGGCATTCGTTTTTGATTAATTAGTAGAGAAGATAACAATTCTACCTCTTATTACGGCAATGATAAAACCTACAACTGATCCTATGATGGCTGGGAGCAGCCATCCGATTCCATCTGCATATAGAGGGATATGCGAATAAATCTGTTCGATTGCACCAAGTTTAATTCCAAAAGCTTTTAATCCATCTGCTATGGAGACCAGTGCAGTTGCAACGATTCCACCGATGTATACTTCCTTTCTCCCAGAGAATAAATCATGTAGGAAAGAAAGCAGGATCAAGACGATCGCAATCGGATAGATCGCTGTTAAAACAGGTACAGAAACTGAGATGAGCTGTGTTAATCCTAAGTTTGCAACACCTGCACTGAACACACTCATCGTGAGTACAACGGTTTTATATGAAACATTTGGGAACATTTTTTTTGCAAATTCACCACATGCAGTGACAAGACCTACGGATGTTGTAAGACAAGCTAGTGCTACAGCAAGTCCAAGTAGTACGTTACCGAACGGTCCAAATAGTTCTGCTACAACATTCGTAAGAATCTGCCCGCCGTTATCCGTCTGACCAAGTGCCTGACTCGTTGCTCCTAAATAAGCTAAGATGCCATAAACAGCGGCTAAACAAGTAGCTGCGATCAAACCAGCTTTAATAACCATTTTTGTCACTTGTTCTTTTTTCATATCTGGTCGTTTGACTGCTGTGATGACCACAATACCAAACGCAAGTGCCCCGAGTGTATCCATCGTTAAATATCCATCCATAAATCCTTTAACTAACGGATTACTCGCATAATCAGGAGATGCGGTTCCTAGTTTTCCAACGGGGGTAATAACCGCCTTAACCAATAGAGATACGATAATGAGCAACAATAATGGCGTTAAGATATTACCAATTCGGTCTACAAGTTTTGATGGGTTCAACGAAAGCCAGTATGTTACCGTAAAGAATACAACGGTAAACAAGAAAAGAATTAGGCCATTGTTCAAAGATTCTGGTAAGAAAGGAACGACTGCCATCTCATAAGAAACGGTTCCAGTTCTTGGAATCCCGAAGAAAGGACCTATGGCTAGATAAAGGATGATCGCGAAAACCGAACCGAATAACGGATTCACTCGCTCCGTTAACGTTTGAAGGCCCCCACCGGTACGTGCTAACGCTATAACCCCTAATAAAGGTAATCCAACTCCTGTTATAAAAAAGCCAATCATGGACTGCCAGACCATTTCACCTGCTGACTGACCCAAGGCTGGCGGAAAGATTAAATTCCCAGCTCCGAAAAACAAAGCAAATAACATTAAGCCCACCGAGAGCGTTCGCTTCTGCATATTAAATTTCCTCCTCCGTGGTCATCTATACGACTTCATTAATAGTTTTTATCGAATTTTGTCGAAATATTTTTTTATCCATATGTATTTGTATCACGATATGAGATTGGAGTCAATATTCAGATATAATGAATTTTCTAACAAATGTTCTCGTAAGGAAAGGACTGAGAAATCTCAGCCCTTAATTCATGATTTAACGGTTTGTTGGGAACACACGCTTGATCGTATCGTTAAACTCTTTTACGAAACCAGAAACAGGGTTTCCTTTGTTGATCTCGTCTGCATATCCGTTCATACGATCGATGAAGTCAGGGTTCGTTGAAACAAAGACATCATTAATATCAGGATCTGTTTTACGAACTGTATCGCCAATTTTCTTTTCTGTTTCTCTCGAAAGCTTCATGCTCTCTCCGCCTTTAAGCTTTGCAGCTACATAAGCATTGTTCTCTGTAACGATAACTGTCGCATCGTCAACTTCTTTAAGATCTGTTACTTTATTAGCCGCTTTATCAGCTACATCCATGCGCGTGTTTTCGTCGTACTGATTATCCATACCCATATCCATGTTGTTATTCATGTTATCCATATTTCGATCAGCACGGTTGTCGTAATTCACTTCAGTCATATTGTTACGCGCTTCTTTTCCCATGTCCTTGTCGTTGTTGTTCATTCCACAAGCACCTAGAAACGATGATAGCATTACGGCCATTGAAGTAACGAGAATAGTCTTTTTCATTAAATGACACTCCTTTTAAAATTTTTGACTGTCATCTAATAAAATTTGTTTGTTGAAGAGAAAATATACATAGCAATGGTTTTTGTTAAAAGCTGTTTTCGTAAGCTTTGTTACTTTTGGAAGTGTTGATTTCCGTTCCAGGCTGCTCGCTTTCCACGGGGCAGTCGCTGAGCCACATTCGTACGTTTCACTCTTAAGTGTCTCAGCTGTCTAGTTGCAGTGGCTAGCCCCTCTAGGTCAAAAGTTAAACAGTCTGTGATGAGCAAATTTTGCCTTCATAGCCCATTCAACTTTTGCTTGTCGGGGCTGAACGAGCCACTTCCACTTTTTAAACTGCCCGCCTTAAGAAGTTCCTTGCTCCTGCGTCTACAAGTGATGCTTCGTAGTTAGCTTTCTCGTCGCATGCCTTGCAAGGAGTATCTCATGTGGTAGGCACGCATCTTCCACTCCCATCAATTTTCAAAGGTGACAAGGAGTTCAAAGCAACAATCTTTTAGAAAAGAACGTTGTTAAAAGATATAAAAAAAAGCCTTCCAGTATTGGAAGACATTATTATTTAAACCAGCCACTAGAATAGGACCCTTTATTTTTCGGCTTAAAGATGATCCACGCAACAACACTAAGGATTACGATTGTAAATGCGATCAGGCCAACCTTATGGATCACTTCCATAACTAGAGCCCATCGACCTGCCAATTGATAGCCGATCACGATAAAGAATGAGCACCAAAATAAAGCGCCACTATAAGCGTAAAGTGCAAATTGTCTCCAATTTAAAGAATACATTCCCGCAAAGTAAGCGGTCAGGTGTCTGATTCCCGGCATAAAGTAACCAAAAAACAATGCTGATTTTCCATACTTTAAAAAGAAATTCTGTGTTTTATCTATCTTTTCTTCAGATATCCCTAATTTTGGACCTAATTTTTTTAATAGAGGTTTACCACAGATGTTTCCGAAATAATAGCTACCCGTTATACCTGTGATCGCTCCAAAAAAAGCACTCAATACAGCCGGTAGAGCTGAAAGATCTCCTGCAAAAATAAAGTATCCTACCGTGGCTAAAAGAATTTCATCCGGAATAGGCAATCCGATAATCCCTAATGCCAATAATAAAAAAATACCAAAATAGCTATATTGATGAATGATATTTACTAAGTCAAATTCCATGACGTCACCAACTTCTTTTTTTACACCTTCTACCATTGTAACGATAAATTGGGTAATTTGGAAAGAGAAAAATACATTTCAATAAAACCCAAGGATGTTTTTTCTATGTATTTAGCCTGTGTGTTCCGTTCTATTAGTTAGTATATGCGTTATGTCATCCCATGCAAAGCATTCTTCAAACAAGTGCTGTGTTCCTACTGTGATCTGTTCTTCATCTATCTTTTTCCCACCTGTTGAAATATATGCTTGTTTTGATGGATTATCTTTCAATACCCACACGATCATACCTTTCTTACCTATAGAAGTAAGTTCTTTCGAGAACGCTTTAAGCATTCTCGTTCCATGCCCTTTTTGTTGCACTGCTTTTAATAAGTAAAAAGCATATATCTCCCCCTCATATTGATGCTGTGACCTGATCGAACCTCCAGAAATAAAGCCACACAAATGATGATCCTCATCTTCTAAAACAAGTACAATATGACCTTTCTGCTTCAACCATTCATGCCATCTTTGTTCTCTTTCCGTAACTGACATCTGAGATAGATAGTCGTCCTCTATTAAACCTCTATACGATTGCTGCCAGCTTTTCACGTGCACTTCCGCAATTTCTGCTGCGTCTGTTATTTTTGCTCGTCGAATGTTCATGTCTTACCCCACAATCATCTCTATATACTTTGTGAATCAAACCCACCATTTACTTTGAGGCAATAGCGTTACAGGCAATTGAAATTTATCTTCAAACCAAGATTTCAACTGTGTAGCATGCACTAAATATTCAGAAGCAGAATGCGATACTCCGATTAAGCTCATTGTCGTTTGAGCTATGTAGCTTTTCATCTGTTCATACTTCTTTTTACCGTAATCATTATTGATGTGACAGTGCACCTCACCTGTCAAATAGGCTTCTGCTCCCATCTCCTCTGCCTCGATCATGGCTTCTACTTTATCACCGCACCCTGCTACAATTGCAATCTTCGTGATATTCTTACGGAAAGGACCATGTACATCTGCATAAGAAATTCCGAACAATTCGGTTGAATGATGAATCAAGTTCTCTGTGGAAGTAGGAGCTATTTCACACAGAATACCGCAAGCTCCGTTATCATCCTTCAATAGTTCTCCGATCACTTTTGCGTTCAATGCTTCTGCCCATGCATCACTTGTGCTGATTACGCGGGAATAATCGAGTGGAACATGCAGGGTAAATACAGATAAACGCTTTTCCTTCATCTGCTGAATAAAACGAGGAGGTATCGGCATAAAGCCTCTTCCCCATTTCCCTTTTGGATCTCCGCATTCCATCACTATGGGATGATGCATAAATAACAGATCTCCTGGATTACTTTCAGAAATGAATCCCTCTAAAATTTCTTCTGTAGGAAATACAGCCAAAAACACTCGATTGACCTCTTCATCACCTCTAAGCATGAGTCCGTTGAACAGTTTTGTAAATTCGGGTTCAAACTCATGGCGCCAATCAAAACGGATTGGGTCGTAAACCATCGGAATAAACCTACTAAACGCTGGATCAGTTCCAATATGTCTATATGTAAAAAGTTCATCGATCGCCTGATCTATTCTCTTAAGTTCCGCCATCTCTTAACTTCCTTTCTTTTTTTAATAGATGTGTGTTGAAAGGCTTTAATCTATGTTAGTAACAGTTTTTAAAATAAATAATCTCTGGATCTCCTTCGTCTAAGTTATCGACAAAACCACTCTTCTTAAAATGGTTCTTGATAAACGCCTTTTTCATAGACTCATTAGATTCATTTGTGGATGAAAATAGCTTGTTTGTGGGTGAGATCTTACTCATATGCGTTAACAAACTACTCGCCACTCCATTTCTTTGATGAGCAGGATCAACCATGATGAGCGATATAAAACAGCAATCAAAGAAATGAGTGTGATAGATAAGAAATGCAGCGATTTTATCTCCCTGATATAGAATCAAACAACGGTCTTCATTTATCGCGTGATTGATCTCTTCTTTTCGATGATCACTCCCTATCATTTTTTTATCTAATTCTATTATTTGATATAGATCTTGTTTCTTCGCATTATGTATTTCCAAATGTATCACCCTTTTGTTTGTCATTATGGTGGTGTTTGCTACAATAAAGAAAAAAGTTGAGGTGTTCTATTCATGGCTATTGTTGATATTACGATTATTCCGATTGGTACTGAAACTCCGAGCGTTAGTGAATATGTAGCTGAAATACAAAAAGTGCTTCAGCAAAACAAAGATAAGGTAAATTACCAGCTAACTCCGATGAGTACACTGATAGAAGGCGATCTTCCTGATCTCTTTCAAGTGATCCAGCAGCTTCATGAAGTACCATTTTCAAAAGGCATTCAGCGAGTAGCCACAAACATTCGCATCGATGACCGCCGCGATAAAAAATCCACGATGACAGGAAAGCTAGAGGCTGTCGAAGCTCGGATGAATAAGGATTAATCCCTGACATGAGTTAATATTTTGGGGTTGGCGCTCGTATTTTTCGTATGGCGCTCGTTCAGCAGCATGCATTTCTTGCTGAACGAGCTTTCAATCAAGCAATGCAACCATATCTACAAAAAAGCTTACTCTAACAGGGCTAACCATCCCGCCGAGAGTAAGCTTTTCTTTATTTATTCGCCCTTTGATGCTTTTACTTCTGCTTTTTCCTTTGTTGCTACTGCATTTGGTTCTTTTTTAGCAAATTCGATGCGAAGGTCGTCGATGCTATTGCGAACATTCCCTTTTCCAGAGAAATTTTCTAGCAGTTCTTTTACATCAATGCCGGATGAAGCTTTCAAAGATTCTTGAAGTGAGGACATTAAGTTTGTCGCATAACCTGTGATACGGTTTGCTCCACCATTTTCACCGCCGCCTGTATCCACGACTGTAATTTTATCGATGTTAGAAAGTGGTGCTGCCACTTGCTTCGCATATTCAGGAAGCATCTTAATCATCATATCCATCATCGCAGCCTGGCCGTATAACTCGAATGCTTCAGCGATCTTCTGTTTCGCTTCTGCTTCAGCAAGACCTTTCAGACGGATAACATCTGCTTCGGATTCCCCTTTTGCACGTTCCGCTTCTGCTCTTGAAAGTCCGTCTAAGCGTACTTTTTCAGCTTCGGCTTTTGCCATAGCTTCAACACGGTATTTATGAGCATCTGCTTCAGCCACTTGCTTACGCTTATCCGCTTCCGCTGACTGTTCAACCGCATAACGATCTGCATCGGCCTTCTTCTTAACTTCTGAGTCGTATTGCTTTTCACGACGAAGGATCTCTTTTTCTTCAAGCTCGATCTGCTTTTGACGCTCGATGATCTTAATCTGCATCTGTTGTTCTGTTACTTGTTGCTTTGCAATCGCTTCTTCTAGGTGATAAGCCTGGTCAGCACGGGCTTTAGCCACATCTTGTTCACGGCGGAATTCAGCAACTTTCAACTGATTCATCTTTTCAGCTTCTGCTACTTCTGTCGCGCGGCCCAACTCAGACTGCTTTGCTTCTTTATCTGCTTCAGCACGTTTGATACGCGTTTCTTTTTCAGCTTCTGCCATCGCCATGTCAGCGTCACGCTTAATCTGTGCGATTCGAGGCTTACCAAGAGAATCTAGGTATCCGTTCTTATCACGAAGATCTTTGATCGTAAATGATACGATGATCAATCCCATTTTAGCTAGATCTTGAGAAGCTACACGTTGAACTTCTTGAGAGAATTTTTCACGATTCTTGTAGATCTCTTCCACCGTCATCGATCCTAGAATGGAACGCAAATGACCTTCAAGGACTTCACGCGCTTCATTCTCACGATCTTCTTTTAACTTACCTAGGAACTGCTCAGCTGCAGTCGCGATCTCACCGATTGAGCTTCCTACTTTAATGATTGCTGTTCCGTCAGCCATAACAGGAACACCTTGCTCTGTATATACTTCTGGTGTTTGAACGTCTAACTTACTCGTCAACAAACTAAGCGGCTTTGCTTGTTGGAAAACAGGAAGTACAAACGTACCTCCCCCGCGAACGATCTTGATACGATTACCTGATTCATCAATATTTACGTTCTTGCTTCCTAAGAAGCTTCCTGTTACGATTAATGCTTCATCTGGGCTCGCCGTTCTATACTTTGTAATAAAAACACTAATAAGAGCAACAACTAAGAATACAGCAACCCCGATAACGATAAACAACGGTGAAAAACTCATAATAACCCCTCCAGTTTAATGAATATATGTTTGTTCCACTTGCTCATAACGCATGACAGATACGACACCTTTTTGGATGTCGATGATCAACACCTTTTCTCCTTGAGAGATCGGTTTGTTATCCATGCTTATTGCGGATTTAGAGATCCTTCCGCTGATTCCCTCGATTAAGATCTCGCCAAAACCATCTATCGGAACCGAAGTTAATACGGTGCCCACTCTTCCTTTAAGATCTTCATCTCGATAAGCTAAAGATTCTTCTGAAGACCGGATCGGCATCAAGACGAAAACGTTTAATAGAGTCACGAGCAACAACGAAAGTAAACCACTGAAAACCATGATGAACCAGCTGTTAATTTCAGTCATGATTTCTAACAAATACCCCGAAGCCGTCCCAATTGTAAAAAAGGATAAGATAAGCGCTGGATGCAAGAAGTCCAAAGCTGCATCAAGCATGTCACCAAATAGGATGTACACGAATGTAATGCACCCGAAAACAATAAAGCTTCCTAAATAGATCGTAGACAACGGATATCCGAATAATTCCATGGTCTTCTCTCCTATCTTCATAAACTTTTTATGGCAAAGCTATAAATAATCACGCCCTTTTGTCGAATTTGATATAACCTTAACAAAGTGAAACAAAAAAGATTGTAAAATTTTGTCGACAATAATTAATTTCCAATATTGGTTTTATATAGATAATTACGAGTACGAAAGAAAAAAGTTTCAGTTAGTTAACAATATTTTGTATAATTTTGTTAAAAGGAGTGGGATTCCATGTATGAAGAGAAATTGTGGCATTTTTTAAACAGACAGGCTAATCAAGATGATGCGGAGCCAATGAAAAAGTATATGCGCGATCAGTTCGAATTTTTCGGAATTCGTTCTCCAATTTTGAAACAAAGTATGAAGGAATTTTTAAAGGAGTATGGATTACCTTCTAAAGAAGAACTCCCGTCATTTATTAAAGAAGCATGGTCTCGACCGGAACGGGAAATGCAGTATGCGACGTTTACCATTGTTGAAAAGTTAAAGAAGCAGATGACAAAAGAGGATATTGAATGGATCGAGTATACCATCGTGAATAGAAGTTGGTGGGATACGGTCGATCACATCGCTAAACATATCGCAGGCTATTATTTGATGAAGTTTCCCGAAGAGATCGAACTTGTTACAAAACGTTGGGTTCAATCCAAGAACATTTGGCTTATGCGATCAGCAATTCTGTTTCAACTCGGATATAAAGATAAGACCGATAAAGAGCTTCTAGCACAAATCATTAGAGATACAAAGTACGATCAAGACTTCTTTATCCGAAAGGGCATCGGATGGGCGTTGAGAGAATATGCCTACACAGACGCTGATTGGGTATGGGAGTTCGTTCATAAAGAGGAGTTAAGTCCGCTCTCCTATAAAGAGGCGATAAAAAATATTAAAAAGACAAAGCAGCCGAATTAAAAACGGCTGCTTCTTTATTTTTCTTGTTCGGAGACAACATAACGAATAGCATTGCGAAAAGAGACAAATGAAAGTTGATTCGTATGTACTCCAAAAGAGACCATATTTTTGACCATTTCTTTCGGAAAACCACAATACAATACATCTGCTCCCATCAATTTTATCGCATCTGTAAGCTTTTGAATCTCGATCCCAAGTTCAGAATCTGTAAGGGTAGTAACGCCTGAAAAGTCTATTATCACGTAATCTGCTTCATTGTTCAGACATTCTTTCAATAGTTTTGTAGTCAACGTTTCAAGTCTTTCAAGGGTAAGTTCACCAATCAGGGGCACTAACAGCGTATGTTCTGCAACTGTTTGAAGGATTGGTGTTGCTAGCTCATTCAGAATTTCTTTTGTTCTTTCTCTTTCCTTTTCGCGCTCTGTGATATCTTTCCACGTTAACAGATAACCCCGTTTCTGATTCTGCAGTATTAGTTCTTTCACGATTAATCTTGCAACAAACCGATTAAAGAGAACAATCTGCATATCGATTGGAAACTCACCTTTTTTCATCAGCTCTTCTTGAAAAGAGCTTTTATGAAAACTTCTAATATGTAAACCTAGAATGTCTTCGGCAGATTCTATATTAAGGTAAGTCTTCATCATTTCTATTAACTTTTTGCTGCTATTATTCATCCATGAAATATGGAAGTCTTGATCTATATAAAAGATATTCTCTTCTAAACAATTGAGTGTGTCCTTAATTGTTTCTTCTAACTCATAAGCCATAAGAAGCGCTCCCCTTTTTTTACAGTCCTGTTCCTATCATATCCGAGATCATCCTATTACTCTATAAAAAAGACTAAAGAGTTCCTGTTAATGTAAGCGCTATCTAAATCTTTACAAAAAACACTGTTGTGTGATGTTCTAACTCCATGTAAAATGTCCATATCAAACAAACAAGTGTATTTTCCACAAAAACAAAGGGGCGGATAAAATGGTTACTCACGTTTCAGTAGGACTTTTAGGATTAGGAACTGTCGGCAGTGGTGTTGTTAGAATGATCGAAGGAAATCGCGAAGAATTGCAGCACCGAGTTGGATGCCCTGTTTTTATTGAAAAGATACTTGTTCAGAATGTAGAGAAAGAACGTCTCGTCTCCATTAACAATGAATGGTTAACACAGCACCCGGAAGATGTTATTCAAAATCCAAATATACAGGTTGTTATTGAAGTGATGGGCGGTATTGAACTTGCGCGAGAATATATCACACTTGCTCTTCAAAATAAGAAGCATGTAATCACGGCAAACAAAGATTTGATGGCGCTCCACGGTGCAGAGCTTTTACAAGTAGCACATGAAAATGAATGTGACCTTTTTTATGAGGCAAGTGTTGCAGGAGGTATCCCTATTATTCGTTCACTCGTTGATGGGTTGGCTTCAGACAAAATTACGAAGATGATGGGAATCGTCAACGGAACAACGAACTACATTCTTACAAAAATGGATAAACAACAGCGTAATTATGAAGAAGTATTAAAAGAAGCACAAGATCTTGGATACGCAGAAGCGGACCCTACATCAGATGTAGAAGGCATCGATGCAGCGAGGAAAATGGCAATCCTCTCAACACTCGGCTTCTCTATGCATATCCATTTGGATGATGTAACCGTGTCGGGTATTTCAAAGGTTACACAAGAGGATCTTGAATATGCGCGTCAGTTCGGTTATACACTGAAATTGATCGGAAACGCAAAAAAGGATAACGGAAAAGTGGAGATCAGTGTTGAGCCTACTCTTCTGCCTGACTCCCATCCGTTAGCAAGTGTTCACAATGAATACAATGCAGTATATGTGTACGGTGAGTCTGTTGGTGAAACCATGTTCTTTGGACCAGGTGCAGGGCAGCTCCCGACGGCTACGTCAGTTGTTTCAGATTTAGTAGCTGTGGTGAAGAACATGCGGCTTGGTGTTAATGGTAAAAGCGTGGTTGCTCCACAATTTGATAAACAATTAAAACAACCGAATGAGATCGACGGAAAATTCTTTTACCGGTTGTACGTGAAAGATGAGGCAGGTGCTTTCTCTTCTATCACTTCTCTGTTTGCACTTCATGACATCTCCCTTGAAAAGTTAATTCAAAGCCCTGTAGATCATAAAGGGGTCGCAGAAATTGTAATCGTGACGCACGGAACGAACAAGCAGCAAGATAGTCACGTCTACAACCTGCTTCGTGACTCTGAAGTGGTTCAAGAAATTAAAAGTCACTATCGTGTGGAGGGAGCTTAATATGCATTGGAAAGGACTACTACATCAATATAAAGAATATTTGCCGGTCAATGCGTCTACTCCCCTTTTATCGTTAAACGAAGGGCATACCCCACTTATTCCGCTTCCACATCTTTCAAAGGAATGGGGCATCAGCCTTTATGCGAAGTACGAGGGAGCGAATCCTACAGGCTCTTTTAAAGACAGAGGGATGGTCATGGCTGTAGCAAAAGCGAAAGAAGAAGGAAGTAAAGCAATCATCTGTGCTTCTACTGGAAACACCTCTGCTGCAGCTGCAGCCTACGGAGCTAGAGCAGGCCTCAGATGTATCGTTGTTATTCCTGACGGTAAGATCGCTCAAGGAAAACTGGCTCAAGCAAAAATGTATGGAGCAGAGATTTTTGCTATTGAAGGAAATTTTGATGAAGCTCTTCAAATGGTACAAAAAATGAGTGAAAAAGAAGACTTCACCCTCGTTAACTCTGTAAATCCTTATCGTTTGGAAGGACAGAAAACAGCTGCTTTCGAATTGGTTGATGCGTTAGACGGATCTCCTGACATCCTGGCTATACCCGTTGGAAACGCAGGTAACATTAGTGCGTATTGGAAAGGGTTCAAAGAGTATGATGTGGTGAAATCCTCTGGACTCCCCCGCATTCATGGATTCCAAGCAGCTGGTGCAGCTCCAATCGTAAACGGATCTGTTGTTAAAAATCCTGAAACGATTGCAACTGCCATTCGAATCGGTAACCCTGCCAGCTGGAAGTTAGCTTCATCTGCTTTAGAAGAATCAGGTGGAGTCATTGATGCTGTTACAGATGAAGAGATTCTAGAAGCGTATCAGATGCTCGCATCCAAAGAAGGTGTTTTTGCTGAACCTGCCTCTTGCAGCACGATTGCTGGACTGTATAAACAACACAAACAAGGATTACTACCAAACGGTGCTTCCGTTGTAGCTATTCTAACAGGTAACGGTCTTAAAGATCCTGATATCGCGCTAAAAACAGTACAGCAAGAACCAATCGTGATTCCGAATGATATTAATCTTTTACGTCAACAGCTAAAAGGATGTGTT
This sequence comes from Fictibacillus sp. 18YEL24, assembly GCF_015903855.1. Taxonomy (GTDB): domain Bacteria; phylum Bacillota; class Bacilli; order Bacillales; family Fictibacillaceae; genus Fictibacillus; species Fictibacillus phosphorivorans_C. Next base: position 851,053 of record NZ_JACZDT010000002.1, on the reverse strand, counting down.
GTATAAATGAAAGCAGAACCTTTTTCTATCCATGTTCCAGCAAGTACAGCCAATCTTGGTCCGGGCTTTGATTCTGTCGGTCTTGCTCTAAACAGATACTTAACCGTTCATGTTCAGCCGTTCGCGCCGCGCAAAACAACATTTCATGGAGAGGAACTTCAAGCATTCAATAAAGATGAAAACAATTTAATCATGCAAGCCGCACATTTCACCGCAGAATCTTTTCAAAAGAAACTGCCTCCGTGTCAGCTAGATGTGGTTAGTACGTTTCCAACATCCAAAGGGATGGGAAGTTCCGCATCAGCAATCGTGGCAGGCATTGAACTCGCAAACATCCTTTTAGACCTTGAACTTTCTAAAGAATCAAAATCACTTCTTGCAAGTTCACTAGAAGAACATCCTGATAATGTGATACCCGCCATCTTTGGAGGACTTACGATCAGCTTTTACAATGGACAAGTGGTCGAAACGGTCCATGTTCCAGATGTGGCAGTTGAGATGATTGTAGCCATTCCAGATGGAGTTCTTCATACGAAACAGTCTAGAGGCTCTCTCCCAAACCTTCTTCCTTTCAACAAGGCGGTTGAAGGCAGTGCGATCAGCAATGTTCTTGTTGCAGCATTGATGAAAAATGATTGGAAGAAAGCAGCCGATATGATGAACCGCGATCTGTTTCATGAACCGTTTCGTTCGAAATGGGTTCCCCTATATGCTGAACTTAAGGAAAAAGCGATCGATCTCGGCGCTTATGGTGCAGCTATAAGTGGATCAGGTCCATCCATCGTCTGTTTCACTCCTCATCAAAAGGCAGCAGGTATCACAGAACAGCTTTCTGTTCTGTTTCCTCAGTACCACTTTGAGACGGTTTTTCCTGACCGGAGAGGTGTTGTTGTTGAAAAATGTTTGTCTGCTGCTTTATAAATTTTACAGGCAAAAGGATTAAGCACCAAAAATGCTTAATCCTTTTTGTCTTTATTTATGAACAATCTTAAATTGGTCTCTAAGTAGTGTCCAGTTTTCTGGGAACGGTTCACCAAGTACCCAATAAGCAAGACCTCTTAATTTGTATTTCTTCACGAGCTGATTCTTTGCTTCTGCACTTTGTTCGTTCTCAAACCAGACAACATGCTCTTTTCCGTTGTCATCTTTGTAATTAAAAAACGGTGCTTGAGACTCGTTATCGTATTTTACAGTCGCATCTTCTTTTAATGCCAAATCGTGTGCTTCTGCCGGTGCGACGCGTTTTGCGAATTTATTTCCTTTTTTATAAGGAAGTGTCCAATCGTATCCGTATAGGGGAGCACCCATCACGATTTTTTCAGGAGTGATGACAGATGTTGCATACTTCACTACTTTCTCTACTTGAGGTATTGGTGCAACAGCCATAGGAGGTCCTCCAGACCAACCCCACTCATATGTCATAAGAACAACAAAGTCTGCTAGCTCTCCATGACGTTTATAGTCATGTGCTCCATGCCACGGTCCTTTTTGTTCGTCACTTGTTTTTGGTGCCAATGCAGTTGAAACTTTAAATCCTTCTTTTTGAACTTGTGGGATGATCGTTTCTAAAAAGCCGTTGTAAAGCTCTCGATCTTTTTCTTTAATATGTTCAAAATCAATATTTAGCGCTTTATATCCTTTTTGTTTCATCGTACTAATAACGCTTCCGATCAGTGTTTTTGAAGCTGTTTTATCTGTAAAGATATTGTGTGCGATCTCTGGCGAGAAGTTTCCGTCTATAAAGTTAGTTAACACCATCATCGGCATTGCTTTAGATTTCTTCACTTCTTGAAGTGCCGCATAATCTTTAATCGGCTTGAGTGATCCATCTTTATTTACTTGGTAACTAAAAAATGCTACGTAAGTTAGATCGTTTACGGATTCCTGTACATCTTTAATTGATTGTTTTGCTTCGATCGGCTCTAAGAACCCTAAAGTCTCAATCTTCGTTTTACCATGATTCGTTTCCGCTTTTGAGATGTCCACTTGTTTTTTCTGTGGTGAATTAATCTGTTCTAACCTTGGGCTATTTCGCGTTTCGTTACTCATGTTCGTTGGAGCGGCTTCGCTTTCTTTCATGTTGTTAGAGTTGCCGCATCCGCTTAGTACAATCGTAAACGCTGCTAAAAGCGCGACTATCTTTTTCATAAACAAACCTCCTTCATTTTCGTTATTTTTCCATGAAGAGGTTTGTCCTATTCTCTTTTTTTAAAATAGCTCGCACCAGCCATTCCTCTTATCTTTCATAAGTCCCAAACTAATTGCTATTTGTGATTTATCTTCTTAAGCATCATTGCCAAGTTGATTGTAGTGTAAGGTGTGAGACTCCTGGGGGATCAGTGTGACAGGTGAGACACCTAGGGGTGCAAAGCACCGAGGTGGCTCACCGCACACCCCCCGGAAAGCGAAGCACCTGAAACGGAAATCAACTACTTTCATAGGCTGCCAAAGATTCCATGAACAAAAAAAAGACCCCAACAGCGTGGAGTCTTTAAAATTTATATCGCCCAATTTCCGTTTGTGAATAACGGAATGCGTTTACCATCCTCATATTCAGCCTCAATTTCAAGATCTGCAGAACCGATCATAAAATCAGTATGGCCGCGGCTGAAGTTGATTTCTTTTTCTTCCATCTGCTCTGGTGAAAGATTTCCTGCATCCTTCACTGACATCGTAATGGATGTTCCGATCGCTAGATGGCATGAAGCATTTTCATCATACAACGTGTTATTAAAGGTGATGCCTGAGTTTGAGATCGGTGAATCGTGAGGAACTAATGCCACTTCACCTAAATATCCCATTCCATCATCGATGCTAAGCAGTTGTTTCAACGTGTCGTATCCTTCCTCAGCAGTGAAATCTATCACTTTTCCGTCTTTAAACGTTAAACTGAAATTATTGATGATATTCCCCATCGCTGAAAGTGGCTTAGAGCTTGAAACTTTACCGTTTACACCATATTTTCTTGGTGTTGTGAAAACTTCTTCCGTTGGCAAGTTCGGGATATAGTAAGTTCCGAACGTTGAATGGTGACCTCCACCGATCCACGTGTGATCTGGGTGAAGATCGATGCTTAAATCGGTACCTTCTGATTTATAATGCAGCGTTTTGAACTGCTGTTCGTTTAAATAGTTCACTTTATCTGTCAACGTTTTCACATGATCGTCCCATGCTGCTACCGGATCATTCTGATCAACTCGAACAGTTTTGAAGATCGCTTCCCATAATGCATCTACCGCTTCTTCATCATTTTTGTCTGGGAAAACGCTCTTAGCCCAGCCAACAGTAGGTGCACCCGCGATTGCCCAGTGCATATCTCCTCTTAATTGTCCTGCCGAGAAAGCTTGAAGTTTCTCACCACGATTTTTTTGAACGAACATCATGCGCTCAGAAGGAACACCTTTATAAGCATTCGGATCATTTCCTGTAATCATCAAAAAGCAATCATGATTTTCCACAAGACTGTTATATTTGTCAATCTCCCAAGACGGCAAATCATTTTGAAGAACTTCTTCTGCAGCAAGCGTTAGGTGAATGCGGCTTGTTTGTGTATCCGTCCAATCCACCATCACTCGTTTACAACCGTTCTCATAGGCATGCTTCGTTACCTTGCGCGTAAATTCTGCCGTTTCAATTGGCGAACTGATAAGCAACCTTTGCCCTTCTTTTAAACCTAATCCAACCTTTATCACTAATTCAGCGTATTGATCCAACTTCTCTTCAAACGACTTCATTATTTCCCCTCCGATTGGTAAATACATAAAAACGACTGATAAGTTTATATTATTTTAATTATATAAAAAAAAGAATATTATGACTACTGTTTTATTTAATACTTCTAGGAAGCAAGCCTTTATAAGGTAATCAATTCTCAATAACAAATGATTAAAAAAAGAAAAGATCACATAACACTCTGTGATCTTGAATGATTATTTTCGTTTTTGTTTAGGCTGAATCCGATTTGAGTCAGTGCGCTCTCTAAATTGTTCGTGATCATGATCCCTTTGAAATCCACATCAACATATAAAGTGGTTATGGCAAGATCGGGTCTGAACCCTGTAAGAATTGGAGTGACTCCTATTAACCTTAACAACTTCACGATGTTCAACAGATATTCACTAACAGAGTTATTGATTCTGCTCACTCCAGATAGATCGATTATCATGTGTTCGAGTTCTAAATTCATGCTGCTTTCAAGTGTGCTTTGAATGATGAGTTCTGCTCGATATTCATTAATATGGCCAATGATCGGAAGGATCGCAACACCTTTTGTTAAAGGAACAATCGGCACTGAAATTTCTTTTATCTCTTTATTCGCCTTATCAAGCTCTAAAACGTAAGTCAACAACGAAGACATCGTCTGGAAAAGCTCGACATGCTGATCGGTAAACTCAAATGTTTTCGTATCAAGACCACAGATAGTCCCGTAATTTTCACCATCTTCATAATAGATCGGAATCGCAATAAAACTTCCCCCGCCTAAATCCGCTGTCACATTCAGATGCTTCGTCCGTTCATTTTGCGTAATATCCTCAATAAGAAGAATATCATTGCCTTTATCTACGCTCACTTTACAGAACGTTTCTTGAAAGGGCATTGTTTCACCTTCTTGAATCAATACCGTATTCTTATTTACAGCTTTTTTGATCTCATTTACTTGTTTGTCATTCTTGGCAATAAACAACGTATTGATGTTGATAAGTTTGCTCATAAAATGAAGAATGTTTGCAGTTGCTTCGTCAAAGTTTTTAACCGATTTATTTTTAAGTGCTGAATTTAGATGAATAGACAAAGTAAATGACCAACCTTTCATTTCTATAAATCATTCTGTCTCAATCCCTTGATGGTCCACCCCTTTATTTACCCTAAGTAAAATGAAATAAACATTTCAGTCAAACATTTATAGTGCGTTGACTAAAAGATCAATTAAAACTTAGATAAAAATGATCTAAGACAGTTCTTGTATGAGGGATGTTGTTCTTCTGTGTCTAAAGAACTATATGAAAACTCCTAAATTAAAACATTCTTCACCATTTTTTCAAATTAAAAGTGTTTGAAAATAGTTCTTTAAATAGTAAATACTCCCTATTCTACATAAAAAACACGGGAGTTATCTCCTATTCTAGTAGATGGATTATCGTGGTAACATTTTGAATACACGGAATTATCCGACAATATATGTCGGTTTTCGGTAACTACTACGATTTAGGGGGAATCTTGGTGAAAAAAGGGAAATGGGTATCTGCTGCACTCGCTACAATGTTAAGCTGCTCTGCTTTTTCAAGTGTTAGTGCTGCACCAGCAAATGTTTCATCTGATGTGAAAGCAACACATCAACACGACGATCATAAAGGTCATAAGCACGGAGGCGGTCCTTTTGATTTAGGAATCGCCAATGATGAAAAGTTGATCGAAATGTTGAAAAAACAAGGCGAAATCAGTAAAAACGCATCTGAAGCAGATGCACAGAAAAAATTACAGCAATTCTTACACAAAAAACAAGAGAACGCTTCTAAATTCTCTGAAGGTGCACTAGAAGACGAACATAGTGAAAAACGTAAAGAAATTAGAAGTAAGCACAAAAAAGAAGGACTTAAAAAAGACGGTAAAAAAGAAGATAAGATTAAAAACGTAAAAGAAGAAAAGTGGAAAGGACAAAAGCGCGTTGATAACGTTCTTGTTCTTATGATAGAGTTCCCAGACTACCCTGCTACAAACATTAAAGCAGATGAAACTGATATGTTTTATGAAGAATATCCTAAGAAACACTATGAAGACTTAGTCTTTGGAAATAAAGGTTATAAAGGGCCGAACGGGGAAAAGTTAATCTCCATGAAACAATATTATGAACAACAATCTGGTGGAAGTTATTCTGTAACAGGTAGTGTTGGAGGTTGGTATAAAGCTAAACATCCAGCAGCTTATTATGGAGGAAACGTACCTACTCCAGATGGTAATGACAAGGACGCTCGTTCTCTAGTAAAAGAAGCGCTAGAAGCGGCTGCAAAAGATCCTAACATTAACCTAGGAGACTATGACCAAGAAGATCGCTACGACTTAGATGGAGATGGCAATACACGTGAAGCTGATGGTTTAGTAGACCACCTTATGATCGTTCACTCAAGCGTTGGTGAAGAAGCTGGCGGAGGTGCACTTGCTGGTGACGCAATTTGGAGCCACCGTTGGAACCTTGGTTCACCTTTCCCAATCGCAGGCTCAGAGTCTGAAGTTGATTATTGGAACGGTATGATGGGTGCTTATGATTATACGGTTCAACCTGCTGATGGAGCAGCTGGCGTTTTCGCTCATGAATATGGTCACGATCTGGAGCTTCCGGATGAGTACGATACACAGTACACTGGCCAAGGTGAGCCTGTTGCATACTGGTCGATCATGTCTAGCGGAAGCTGGGCTGGTAAAGTTCCTGGTACTGAGCCAACTGGATTTAGTGCTTGGTCTAAAGAATTCTTACAATCGTATATCGGTGGTAATTGGTTAAGTGGAGAAACGTTCGTTTACGAAGAGATCGACCGTAAAGGAATCGACGTTCTTCTTGATCAGGCAAACACGAAAGGTACGAACAATGATGCCGTTCGCGTTGATCTTCCACAAAAAGAAACAGTCGTTAACAAGCCGTATAGCGGTGCGAATCAATATTTCAGTGGCAGCGGAGATGACCTAGACAACTCATTAGTTACATCTCTTGATCTTACAAAAGCTTCAACAGCTACACTAAACTTTAAAACATGGTATGACATTGAAAAAGATTGGGATTATGCTTCTATCAAAGTGAAAGAAGAAGGAGCAAAGGATTGGGTGACTGTTAAAGGTAACCTGACTACGGATACGAATCCAAACGAGCAGAACCCTGGCCATGGTATTACAGGAAGCACGAACGGTGAATGGGTGAACGGAGCGTTCAACCTATCTGCATATGCTGGTAAGAAAATCGACCTGAAATTCAACTATTGGACGGATGTAGCAGCAACAATGCCTGGATTCTTTGTAGATGACATTTCTGTAAACGTTGATGGAACTGAAGTATTGTTTGATAACGCTGAAGGGACATCTACATTCAAACAAGAAGGCTTCACAAAGAACCAAGGTAAATTCTATTCTGATCATTACTACTTATTAGAATGGAGAAATCACCAAGGTGTCGATGAAGGTTTGGCTCACATCGCACGTGGTAAGAGCTTAATGTCTTATGATGGCGGACTTGTTGTTTGGTACGTAGACAACAGCTACTCTGACAACTGGACAGGCATCCACCCTGGAGATGGTTTCTTAGGCGTAGTCGATGCAAACCAAGAAACTCTTAAATGGAGCGATGGAAAAGTGGCTTCAACTCGCTACCTGATCCACGATGCTGCGTTCAACACGGATAAAGGAAAGCCAATGTTCCTAGATTACAAATCAATCAATGGAACATCGCTTACAGATAACGCGATCCATCCAAACTCCGTATTCAATGATAAAGATGACTACTCTAACCCTGGACTTCTAGACGCTGGACGTAACGTTCCACAATACGGCCTAAAGTTCTCAGTAGAAGGAAAGAGTAAAGATAATTCTGTAGCGAAGATCAAGATCTCTCGCAAGAAATAAACATTCATTCATAAACCCAACTGTATACATGCAGTTGGGTTTTATTTTCCTAGGGTGAACTGTTAATAAGGAGGGTATGAGATGAAAAAGTTTGTACGCGTATTTTTAACGGTTTCTACACTGATTTTTCTTATGAGCTGCAGCACACAAGAAAACGATAATCTTCCTGGGAAAAAGGAATCAGAAGAAAAGGCAGAATCTGATCAGAAAGATTCCTCTGATTCTAAATCTGCAGAACAAAACGAGGTGACTGCCATGATTGCAAACGATGAAAAAATAATACAGATGCTTAAAAACAAAGGCGAGATTCCTGAGGATGCCACAACAGAAGAAATCAACAATGCTCTTCAAAAATATCTGCAACAAAAGAAGCCTGGCAATCTAGAGGATGAAAAAGCTAAAAAGAAATACATCGAGGAATTGAAGCAAAAGATTCAAAAAGAAAGTAAGACAGCTGAATAGCAAACAGCATATAAGAGGCTGTTTTCGTATTCAGTGTTGCTTTTGAAAGTAGTTGATTTTCGTTTCAGATGCTCGCTTTCCGCGGGGCAGACGGTGAGCCACATTCGTACGTTACCGTATAAGTGTCTCACCTGCCCGCCTGTCCTAGCCGAGAGTCTCGCAACTTCCACTACAATCAAAAAGTCAAAGAAGGAATAGAAAAAGACTTAAAAGCAACAATCTTTTAGAACGCATTCAATATAAAAGATTTAAATCAGCAACATTCTAATAAAAAGACAAAAAAAGATGGTTTAAAGTGTCTAATCTTAGAGCACTTTACAACCATCTTTTTTATTGCTTAGCTTCGTTTATAAGGCCACCAGTTTGCTTCTCCAAAGTTCTTAACTAGAACCGGAATGAGCAATGGCAGAACGACAAATGCGTATAGAAGCAATCCTACTAAGATGATGGACGCGATCTGCAGTAATGAAAGCATTCCAGAAGGCATCATCGCAGCAAACGTTCCACCTAATATGATAACGGCGGAAATGATAACCGTCCCCATCTTTTTCATAGCAAGAAGCATCGCATCGGCAACCGTAAGATCTTTATATTCATTAAATCGATCCATTAAGAAGATGCTGTAATCAACGCCTAGCGCCACGAGGATTACGAATCCAAAGAATGGTACAGCCCAGCTGATTCCTGTATATCCTAATAGGTTTACATAGATGAATTCGTTGATCCCCATTGACGTGTAGTACGTTAAAATGAGTGAACCGATCAAGTAGACAGGCATGATCAAAGAACGGAATAAAAATACGAGAATAATTGAAATTCCTACTAGCATTAGCAGAACAGTTCTTGAAAAATCATTGCTAGAAACCGTCTGCAAGTCAGCGTTTGAACTCGTGATTCCACCAACTGCCACTTTCGCGTTCTCTAACTCCGTTCCTTTCGTCACTCGATTGATTGCTTCTTTTATCTCATCTACTTCATCTATAGACTCGTTAGAATAAGGGTTGATTCCAAACACAACATCCATCGTCATCGTTTTGCGATCTTCTGATAGATAAGCATCCAGCGCCTGTTCAAAATCCTTGCTTTGAAGCACCTCTTCTGGCATATAAAAAGCACTCTTATCCTTTGTTTCGGCTAGATTGTTCAAATAATCTTGAGCAGAACCTAAACCATCTGAAACTTGATTCAACCCGTCAGCACTCTGATCTAAGCCAGTCGTTAACTGACTAAACTGACCACCAAGATCCTCAAATCCTTTTAACAGCTCCTGCTGGCCATTATTGATACCGTTTAAGCCGTTTGTTAGTTTAGGTACATTATCAACGATCTGACCTTGACCATCTGCTAACTGCCCGAGACCTGATTGAAGTTGATTCGTTCCATCGATCACTTGCTGCAGTCCGCCAATAATGCCTTGTTGGTACCCGTTTATCTCTTGAAATTTACCATTGGCTTGTTGAACGCCTGATGAAACTTGACTCAGCCCATTGTTTAATTGATCTAAGCTACTTTTTATACCGGGCAATTGATTTTGAGTAGCTTTCAATGTGTTCTTTATCTTCTGATACTCTGCATCGTTATCCGGAATTTCATAACGGTCTTCTAACGCTTGAAAGTCTTGATCCGTAATGGATGCCAATGCAGTATTCAAGCTTCCTAATCCTTGCCCTAGTTTTACGTAGTTTGATTGAATCGTTGATAGATTTGATCCTGCTTGTTCATAACCCTGCTGAATCTTTTGATAACCAGACAGCAGCTCTTGTTGTTTAGATTTTATCTGTTGTAATCCCTTTTGTGCGTCAGCTGCTCCCATCGTTCCTTTTCGGATGCCATCTTCTATCTTCACCAAATTCTTTTGAATCTCAGTTAAACCAGCTTGAGTAGCACTTGTGCCGTCGATAAGCTGCTGAATGCCGTCAGTCGCACCAGTCAGCTGCGGCTCAGATTTTGATAACTCTCCGCTCGCTTCCATAAGCCCACTGCTGATTTTATTGATCCCTTCTTTTCCATCACCGAGGCCATCCTCCAAGCTTTCTGCCTGCTTGTAGACGAAGAAATCTTCAACAGGTTCGCCTGTAGGTCTAGAAACAGATCTTACTGAATCAACATGGTTAACCTTTTCTAGTTCCTGACTAATTTTTTCAGCAAGCTCCATGTATGAAGTCGAGTCCATCTTTTCATCATTTTTTATAACGATATTGGCTGGCATCGACTCTCCCGCTCCAAAGCTTTTTTCAATCACATTAAACGCTTGGATCGAAGAAACATCCCCTGAGATTTCTTCTAAAGAGTTAAAGGATAGTTTCCCATCATACGTTACAAGAAATGGTACGCAAATGACCGCAACGAGTATGAGCGACAACAACGGACGTTTTAAAGAAAAGTTCCCTGCAACGGCCCAAAGCTTGCTCTCACCATGCTCTGCTTTTTTCTTAGATGGCCAAAAAATCTTCTGACCTAAGACCATCATAAAAAATGGAACGATCGTGAATAGAGCAACTAATAGTATTCCTACACCAACTGCGACGGCTGCTGCTGATTGATAAAGAATAAATTGTGAAAAACCGATCGCAGCAAATCCGATCATTACCGCCAAACCACTAAAGAAAACGGTACGTCCAGCCTGACGATACGTTGCGATGATCGCTTCAGTTTTACTTTCTGTGAGCGTTAATTCTTCTTTATATCGACTTAGCAAAAGAATACAATAATCTGTCCCGATTCCAAACAATACAGCGACCAAAAAGATCTGTGTATAATTGGAGATCGGAAAGTCGAACGAATCTACTAACATCGCCACGATCGATTGTGAAGCAAGATACGTCACACCAACGGTTAGCAATGGAATGAGTGGCGCAACTACAGATCTAAATACTAAAAGCAATACGCCTAGAATGAATACTACCGTAATGCCTTCTGTCTTTTTAAGTCCCTCTTCAGAACTTTTCACAAGATCTTCGTTGATCATCCAGTTACTTGTGTAATAGTGCTCTACTTTGTTGTCTTCAATCGTTTTATATAGAGCTTCATTCACTTCACTTGGCTCTCGGTCGTTCCAAGCTACTTTTAAAGACGTTAAGATAGAGTTTCCATCTTTTGATACTAATTGTTCCTCAAGACTTTCTTCGTTAAAATGAGTCAGAATTTCCGTGATTCCTAGCTCTTCTTTATTCTTTTCAAGTTGACGGATCGCACGCTCAACTTCTTTTTTATCTGCAGCACTAAGCCCTTTTTCATCTGTAAAGACAAGTGCTACCGAAGACTCATCTCCACCGCCTTCTTGTTCCTGGACGTCGCTCATAATGTCTGAAGCTAGTGATGATGAATAGCCGTCTGGTACATCGACTTGTCCTTTTTCTCGTACCAGTTCTGCCATATTTGGTGCCGATAACATAAGAACGGCAACGACAGTGATCCATGCAACAAGCACAAGCCATTTTTGTTTTAAAATAAACCGCACGATTTCTCCCCCTGCCTATTGTTTTTCCTGAAGTCCCGTTAAGATGTGATTGATCTTTTCGTACGTGTCAATAAACTGTTTGATCTCCTGCTCTTCAAACTGAGTAATGATGGATTCTACTAAGTTATAGATTCTCTCTTCAGTTTTCTTGTAAAGTTCGAGTCCCGCTTCCGTTAATGTGAGATAAACGACGCGGCGATCATTTTGATCTCTCGTTCTCTCGATCAAGTCTTGATCCCACAATTTTGTGATTACAGCTGTAATCGCGCTTTTTTTCACATCAAAAACTTTTGCTAGCTCTGTTGACGTGCAGTTCTCTGTCTTGTAGATGTATTTCAATGTATAAAATTGATCATTTGAAAGTTCACTCTGTAGCTGTTCTTTTACAAGGGACTCCCCTTTTTTATGAACCGCAAATGTGAGATCGATATAACGATCAACAAGTTCTTTAATGGATAGTTGTGACATGCAGATCCTCCTGTTGGTTCATTTTTTTAACTGTTCAATCATTGAACTATCTATTTCCAGATTTAGATTACATGGTGGACAAGCAGCTTGTCAATCACTCTGCTACAACTTTTACAGAGATCTGTTTAAACGTAACAAAAAAGACATATCTCTTTAGATATGCCTTCATCATCAAACTTATGAGGTTTGCTTATTTTCTTGTAGTGAATAGAGATAAAAAATATAATCGATCGATGCTCCTTTATAGCCTAGCTGATTGACGATCGCCGAAAGATGACCTCTATGATACGTGCCATGGTTTACGATGTGCTGTATAAGATCAGCATAGGTTGAATGAAGTGTTCCGAAGTGTGGATGATGAACGGTGATATCAGCAGATAAATCTTCATTTCCTCTGATGAAGTTGTGGTAGTCTTCAGACATGCCTTCAAACTTCATTTGCATGTTTTTTAGATCTGCAGCATTTAATTCTTCGTGTAGCTGTTTTATGGAGTTAAAAATATCTTCGAAAGTCTCCCCTTTTAGTACCTGTAGCCATACAAACTCGACTTGATACATGTGTACGAGAACATCGGCGATTGTAGGAAAAACACTTTCTACCTCTTTTCTGTACATTTCGGTTGGGAGTTCTTTTAGTGTGTCAAAGACTCTCTTATTAGCCCAAAAGTTGAATTGGTGAAGCTGTAGCGATTTGTCCATCGTTCATACCTCCAAGTTTGTTTTTCAAGGTACTAATTTCGATATTGGGATGGAAAACTCCTTTAAAAATGCAAACAAATGTTCTTTTTATTAGAAAGCTGTTTTGAACGTAGTTGATATCCGTTTCAGGCTGCTCGCTTTCCGCAAATCTGCAAGCGACATATACCCAGCTAAGTATTAAAAAGTCCCAATCCATCAGTTTTCTCTCTTAATCCAAAAGTTTTATTGTTTTATCCACGAGTTTTGCTTCTCAATCATAAAGTTATCCGCGAGTCTACAAACTTCGACAAACTCAGTAACTCAAATACCCCAACAAAAAAGCGCACTCCACTAGGGAGTACGCTGATCACCACACATTCTATTTTACGATTTCAGATAACAACTGGAATGAACGCAATCTTGCATCATGGTCATAGATCTGGCCATTTACGATGATTTCGTCTGCCTGTGTTTCGTCTAAGAACGCTTGGAGCTTGGCTTTGACTGTTTCAGGACTACCGATGAAGGATGTGCGTAACTGCTGATCGAGTGCCGCTTTTTCATACGGACTCCAGATGCCGTCCATGCTCGCAACAGGTGGTTTCAACTTTGTTGGGTTTCCTCGCACTAAGTTGACGAACTGCTGCTGAAGAGAAGTAGCGATTCGTGCTGCTTCCTCATCTGTATCTGCGATTACCACGTTCGCTCCAACCATCGTATACGGCTGCTCAAGTACTTCTGATGGGGTGAACGTATTACGGTATAACTCTAGAGCAGGAATCGTATTATCTGGCGAAAAATGACTCGCAAATGCAAACGGCAGTCCTTCTCTACCTGCCAACCGTGCACTAAATCCGCTTGAACCTAAGAGCCAGATCGGAATATCTTGTCCTTCTCCAGGAACCGCTCTAACTTTCATCGGTGAGTCTGCTCGGTCTGGATCCAGATACGTACGCAGCTCATCTAACTGATACGGAAAATCATCACCCATGTTGCCGAGATCACGGCGAAGTGCTTGTGCTGTTACCTGGTCCGTTCCTGGTGCTCGACCGAGTCCAAGGTCGATTCTACCGGGATACAGTGCATCAAGTGTACCGAATTGTTCAGCAATCACGAGTGGGGCGTGATTTGGAAGCATGATCCCGCCTGAGCCGACCCGAATTTTAGAAGTACCTCCTGCCACATGTCCGATCACTACAGAAGTGGCAGAGCTCGCGATCCCAGGCATGTTATGATGTTCAGCTAACCAATAACGGTTGTATCCCCATTTTTCAGCATGCTGAGCGAGATCTAACGTATTTTGAAACGATTCTGTTACCGTTCCGCCTTCAACGACCGGCGCAAGGTCAAGAACTGACCATTTTACATCACTCAAACTTTTTTTATTGGACATCGTAACGTCCTCCTTATTTAAAGCAACAAAAAATTAGCTACTATATTTTAATAATTCGCTACTAGTATAACAAGTTTGCTTTCTTAAATAAAAAATACTGCTTAGTCCGTTATGGATAGGACATGGTTAGCTATTAATTCGTATGACTTTATTCGGTCCTCATAAGAGTGAGTAATCGTCACAATCATTATTTCATCTGCATTATACGTTTCTTGAAGTCTATATAGTTCTTTCTTTACCTCTTGGGGGTTGCCGATAATCATTTTTCTTTTCGCTTCAGATATGAATCGTTTCCGTTCTTCTCTTGAAAAAGAACGATGTGCCTCATCTATAGTCGGAACGCCATTTCCTTCGCCAGAAGCATTCTGTTTTCTCCAAAGAATACCTGGTAATGCGAGTTCCTCAGCCTGTTCTGTTGTCTCTGCACAAATCACAGACACAGCAACAATCGTATTCGCTTTTTTTAATGAGATACTAGGTATAAACGTTTTTTGATAAGAGGCTACAATCTCGGGTCCTAATTTTTCACTCATAAAATGACCGAACGCACAAGCTGTTCCATATTCAGAAGCTAGATCCGCACTTCTTTGGCTTGTTCCAAGAATCCATGGAACGGGTGTTATATCAGGGACTGGAGACGGCTGAATTTTAGAAAACATATCGTCTTCTAGAAAATCATTACGCAAAAAATGCAGCAGTTGTTTAGTCAATTCAGGAACTTTTCGAACATTCTCCAGATAATTGCCCGAGAGAGCGATCGAAGCTTCTGCCGATCCTCCAGGGGCACGACCGATCCCTAGATCAATTCTATCCGGAAAAAGTGTAGCAAGCATGTTATACGTTTCCGCAACTCTGTATGGTTTATAATGCGGTAAAAGCACAGCTCCTGCGCCGAGACGCATCTTATTTGTGTTTGCTCCAATATAGCTCAGCATCACTTCTGGTGCTGAACAAGATAAGCCGCTAAAGTTATGATGTTCCGCGATCCAATAACGTGTATAGCCAAGCTTTTCTCCCTCTACTGCCAGTTGCATAGAAGCTTGAAGAGCATCTTGTGCACGTTTACCGGATGAGATTGGGGATTGATCGAGTATGCTTAATTTCATCGCCTACCTCCTCCTATACATGTTTGTATTTTACTCCAAAGTCTCATTCTTTACTTTCTTGGAGATTATCAAAATAAAAAAGAACCCCAATCTGAGGTTCTTGTCTCCTAACAATACTAGACTCTCACTCCTGTATCCGCTTTTACAAATTGATCAGCAGATAATGTACTTGCTCGGTAATGCGTATAGAGCTCAGCTTCTGTCAAATTCATCTTGCTGCATATCGACTGAATTTCCAGCCATGAACCTCTCTCCAAACCTTGTACAATATTTAATGCAAGATTATATGAGTCCTTGTTGCCTAAAAGAGCTTCAGCCAGTTCATTCGTTATCGGGAGATCAGCTATCACATCTTTCATGTCTTTACTGAGCAAAGTGTCGATAAGAGAAAACATTCCGAACATGTAGAGATGATTTTTGGATACACCTACAACTTTGGCGATGCGTTCAAAAAAGAATGCGCGCGTAAGACTCATCTTTACGATTTCTAATCCATTATCAACTCTGTTCAAACTCGACATCATCAAGATCATGACAAGCTTTTTAATTTCATATAGTCCAACTAAGACAACAGCTTGTTTGATCGTTGTGATCTTACTTTTAAAAAAGTAAGTACCAGAATTCATCACTTTTAAAAGCTTATAAGAAAGTGAGAGATCACGTTGGATCAAACTGCTGATCTCATGAATATCTGGATCCGAACCATTCAACTTTTCCAATAGCAAAAGATAGTTCGTTGGAATAGGAGCGATATCCTTTCCTTGCAATATGACGGGTCTGCTAAAGAAATAGCCTTGAAAGTACTCAAATCCAAGCTCTTTAGCTTCTTCGAATTGCTCACGCGTTTCAATCTTTTCTGCTAGAAATGTAATCTGCTCGCGGTACGTTTCAATCATGCTCTTCATTTCTTGGACGTCCATTAACAAATAATCTACTTTAATAATATCGATATAAGGAAGCACTCTATTCAAGTTGCGGTTTACCGATACATCATCGAGTGCAATAATATATCCTTTATTCTTCAACTCTTTACAGACCTCAAGCACTTCGTCCGTTAAACGGACATCCTCTAAGATCTCGACAACGATATATTGAGGTGAAATATACGTTGGAATCCGATTTAACAACAGATTCTCCGTAAAGTTGATAAAACATTTCTTGCGTTCTCCGACTTCTTTAATCCCGATTCCAGCAAAACTGTTCACCATAACATCAATCGTTGCACTATCATGATCCAACCCATCATATCTATTGTTCTCACTGTTTCTATATAAAAGTTCATAAGCAACAACGTTCTCATCTTTGTCTAGGATCGGTTGTCTGCCAATAAAAATATCCATTTCAATCCCCATTCACATTCAATAATCATTTTCCTTTATATAGACATCAAACCATAAATTGTAAACAAGCACAATACGTGTTTTGGTGTTAAATGCTTCCAAATGTTGCGTTGCATCTTTTATGTATACTTTTGTCGAACCTGCAAGTTCATGTTTCATCTCAATAGTCAGTGGGAACACAAACTACGTACTAATCTTCTACAAAAGGAGGAAATCGATGGATACTCATGGTAAAGTAGTTGGCGTTTTCCGTTCAGAAGATGATGCGATCGATGCCATTAAAAAACTGAGAGAAGAAGGTTATGGTGACAATGAAATCTCAGTGATCGCAAAAGACAAAAAAGAAGTTAAACACATTCAAGAAGAAACCGGCTCAAAAGCTCCTGAAGGGGCTGCCACAGGTATGGCTACAGGTGGTATTCTTGGAGGACTTGGCGGGCTATTATTAGGTGCAGGTGCACTTGCTATTCCAGGAATCGGGCCGATCGTAGCAGCAGGACCCATTGCTGCAGCACTTGGTGGAGCAGCTGTAGGTGCTGGAGCAGGTGGAATTGTCGGAGCTCTTGTTGGATTAGGAATTCCTGAAAATGAAGCAAAAGAATACGAACAATCAGTCGAAGCCGGGGACATTCTCGTTCTCGTCGACACGAATGAAGTAAGCCGACATAGACAAGTTAATGATACATTCCGTACGTACCGTTCTACAAATGCACATCGTTATGAAGATTCATATTCCAACAAATATTAAAAGGAGGATGATTCAACATGAAAAACGATACAATGGAAGGCAAGTGGAAACAGTTTAAAGGTGAAGCGAAGAAACAATGGGGCAACCTGACAGATGATGATTACGATCAAGCACAGGGTGACCGTGAAAAGATGATCGGAAAGATTCAAGAAAGACACGGAAGAAAACGTGAAGAAGCTGAACGTGAATACGACGATTGGTATAGCAGAATGGAGCAATATTAAAAATAGTAGAACCCCACTAAGTCAGCACTTAGTGGGGTTTGTTTTGTGGTCTTATCTTATCTAATAAGAAAAGATTGTAAGTTCATCTTTTTTATATTCGGATCCGCTTTCTTCTGCAAAACTTTTAATCCTTGTCCCATATCGGATGCTAAAATATAGTTTCGATCTACGAATACACCCCATACGTTAGCCTTATCTGACACGTATGAACCTACTTCAACTGGAGTTGCTGGATTCGTAAGGTCAACCATACGGATACCATCAGAATAATGAGAGAGATAGAGTGTATTTCCTCTTACTTTTGGATCATGAACCGTATATGTTCCAGGTTTGCGCTCTCCTGCTTTAATCTGAACCATCGAGTTTAGCGTTCTGAACGTACTTAACAGAACAGGGTTGCTCTTATCCTTTATATCATACACACGAACATATCCCCAACCTCTTTCAAATCCCGGGTCATGAGGATCCGGATTAAAAACTTCTCTCGTTTCAATTAAAATATTTCCGCCATGAGCTAGTGCAGCTGAATGTGCAGCCCCTTGAACATCACGTTCAAATTTTGTTCTCCCTACAAATTTAGGATTTGCAGGATCTTCAATATTTAAGATAATCGTACCAAGATCCCAATAAGAGAGATATGCATATTTACCTGTCTCATCCGTGATGACACTATGTAAAAATGCCGTACGCTGTGCACCTGTCTCATCTTCATATTGATAATCACCATTAAAACTACCGCCTACTTCAGTTGGATCCCAGTTTGAGAGTTCTTTCGGTTTACTTGGGTTAGTCACATCAACGATTGAAAAGTCATGTACATCAACCCCATCTTCCTTATAACGATGAGCTTGATAATTCGTTGCTAAAAGTAAGACTTTGTTGTTCTGTTCTGTTAACCAATGTTCATGCGTCCCGGTAGGAAGATTAGAAGGCGTTTTCCAAAATCCTAGCTTTTTCGGTTCTTTAGGGTTGGTAACATCGTAAAGCACAACTCCACCATTTTCAGAAGTCTCCCCTTCATACCCATAACGTTCTTTATCTACGCGCTGAACACTTACAGCAGCTAAATCACCTTTAAATGACGGAGTACTTACAGATTGAACGATTACTTTTTCCTGCCATGTGCCAGGAATATCATTCGCAAGAACGGCAACTTCTTTAGGATTTGCAGGATCCTTCATATCAAAAATCCTTACTCCCTCATTTGTCATCTGACCACGGTGTGTACCAAGATATGCATAACCTTTGTACGCATATACGTCTGCAGTTGTAGCAGGTTTTCCTTTTAAATCTTTTAGCGGAACAGCTGCCACCTCTTTAAGGTGCTCAAAGTTCTTTGATCCTTCTACTTTTGGAATTCCACCAAACGTAGATTCACCAGCTTCAATGTAGCTTTTTTGCCCATTCTCACAAGCTAAAGCAATTCCTCCACCTGCTAACGAAAGTGCAAGTGTACTCAATAAAATTTTTGATGCAAATTTGTTCATATCCCTATAGCCACCTCCATCTTAATAGTTCCTACATTAAAGGAGTCAAGCATAAGAAAGAAGTGGTAAATAGACTAAATATTCCGAATTTAGAATGTGAAAAATTACGTGATTTTGTCTTTCAACAACGGGACTATCATCCTGCTAAATGCTAAAAGCATAAAGAAAACCCTGAACTCATTGGCACTAATTCTGCCGAACGTTCAGGGTTAAATTTACTTTACATGATCACAAAAAAGATAACAGCTACTAGCACAAGACGATAGATGGCAAAAGGCGTTAGCTTAACTTTTTCGATAATGTTTAAGAAGAAGCGGATCGATAACATAGCGAATACAAACGCACTGATGAATCCTACTACAAAGAACGGCATAGCGTCCATACTAAAATACTCTAAGTTCTTTAATAGGGAGATACCACTCGCACCTGCCATGATCGGAACAGCCATAATGAATGTAAAATCAGCTGCAGCACGGTGACTAAGCCCTAGAAGGACACCACCTGAAATCGTAGCACCAGAACGTGAAAATCCTGGCCACA
The DNA here is from genome assembly GCF_015903855.1 of Fictibacillus sp. 18YEL24. GTDB lineage: Bacteria > Bacillota > Bacilli > Bacillales > Fictibacillaceae > Fictibacillus > Fictibacillus phosphorivorans_C. The sequence goes on along the minus strand of NZ_JACZDT010000002.1, from coordinate 831,539 downwards.
GGGATAAACACTGAATCAATCCGATAGAGAAAGCTTGCTTGTACGTAATCTTATCTACTGTATCAATAACAGGATTTTGATTTTTAGCAGCAAAACGATCGGCAAAAATCATAAGGAACGCACCAATCGCGAGTCCAATAAGAACCGTGTTCGTCGTAAAAAGGTACTCATCAATATAATCTTCGAACAACAAGCCAAGAACACCTGCCGGTAAGAGACCTACGATGACTTGAGTTAATTTTAAACGGCTCCCCGTAATTTCATTTGTTACTTTGTTTCGGCTAAGTCCCAGCATATCGATGAATCGCTGTCTGAAAACAACGACTACCGCTAAGATCGAACCAAGCTGGATCACAACTTTAAAAGTATTCGCTGGATATTTACCTAAAAAGTCTTGTGATTTTAACCACATGTCATCAACAAGAATCATATGTCCCGTAGATGAAACAGGAGCAAACTCCGTCAAACCTTCTACTAACCCTAGAATAAGGGCTTTTAACAACAATAGGATGTCCATAAAAATTACTGATCTCCTTTAACAACTTATACTCTCATCTCTATATAATAGACGTTTTTCGATGATTAGCAAAGAATGATGTAAAACTTTTTATAACACTGTAACATATTGCGATAAAGTGAGAAACCCCGTCGGAATGAAATCCAACGAGGTTTTTGAGGTAGTTTTTAGTAATCCAAAAGCGAATGTAGCTTTTCTTTATCTAGAACCTTTACGAGCTCTACTAGAAGCTTTGCGCTATTTTCTAAATCGCTTTTACTGATCATGGACGTGTGGCTATGAATGTAGCGAGCTGCCACTCCCACTACAAGACTTGGGATTCCCTTTTTGAAAAGATGAAACTTACCTGCATCTGTTCCTCCGCCAAGCATCACGTCTACTTGATAAGGTATGTTATGTTTCTCTGCCACTTCTATGATTAAGTCTCGAAAACCGGTATGCGGGATCATGGATGAGTCAAGGAATGTAATCAGAGGCCCTTTTCCGAGCTTCGCCTTGTTCGCATTCCCACCAGGACCATCTTCTGCAACTCCTACATCGAGTGCGATCGCCACATCTGGCTCCATGATTGCAGGTGCCGTAATCGCTCCCCTTAGTCCTACTTCTTCTTGAACAGTCGCACCACAATACACAGTGTTTGGATGAGTGTCGTTTTGAAGCTGCTCTAGAACCTGAAGCGCTGTATAACATCCTGCTCGATTGTCTAGTGCTTTTGCAAGTATCGTGTCACCGTCAGGCATCAGTTCAAATGGGCATATCGGAAGGATCGGATCTCCTACTCTAATCCCCCACTCCTTCACTTGGTCCTTATCCTTCGCACCAATATCAATAAACATCTCTTTCATCGGATAAACCCGGTTTCGTTCATCCGGCGTTAAGATATGAGGCGCTTTTGATCCAACGACCCCAGTGAACGTTTTACTTTTCGTCTGAACGTGTACACGTTGCGCGAGAAGAACTTGTGACCACCAGCCTCCTAATGGAACGAAGCGCAAATAACCTTGCTCTGTGACCTCACTGACCATGAAACCGACTTCGTCCATATGACCTGCAAGAAGTATTTTAGGACCGTTTTTCGTAGATCCGTGTTTTTCACCAAATACACTACCGATGTGATCGTTCATAAGCGTAGCACCTGTTTTGCTGATCTCGCGTTTCATAATCTCTCGAATCGCTTTTTCAAAACCAGGAGCTCCATTCGTTTCGGTTAACTCTTTTAATAAGTCCATGTTTTTCACCTTCCTATTTTATAGGATGGGGAATATATACGGTTTGAATACGTTCTTTTTCAGAAGGAAAATAAAATTATTCAAAATCGAAGTTCAACACGTATTTTCGACCTTTATTGGTTCCAATCGTAGTAGAACATAGAGCGTTCAAAAGGTGTTTCGTGATATGCGGTGAGTTGATATGGAGGAAGTCATTCATTTGCCGATTATTTATCGTGTTTCCTATTAGCAAGTAATAATCGTGTAAGGCTTGTAAATGAGCGTCTTTAGAAATCGTCATACATTTACTACAAGCCCATGTGCCAAACGATCTGTGCATGCTATAAAATTTACAGTTTGTACACTGTATTCCTTTTATCAGATCACTCTCTGGGATATGGAAATGCTGGAGAATATTGAATTTTAGTGGATGGTGCTGTAATTGAAGTTGTACAGAAAGATTATGATGAGATTCCTTTGTAAGGAGATGAGTGATGTATTTAACCTCAAGTTCTTTTATTTTATCAGGCAAAACATAGTAGGGTAATACGAATTGGGAGAGGGTTTGAGACTTTTCATTTTCAGTGGACTTGATTACTGATTTATCATTTCCGATGATTACAAGCGGCTCGATTGGAATAGAAGGATATTTATGAAGGGCAAGCCATTTTCGAAGTTGATCTACATGTCTATTTACTTGAACGATTGGACTGCTGAACGCTCTTTCATCCTTATCATCATTGATCCTAATCAACTGGTTAAATGTAGAGTCAAAAATAGGTGTTCCAGTTATATTTTTCACTTCAATAATAACTATGAAATTTGAGGATAACAGAAGGCAATCAATCTGGAAGTAATGTGACCCATCATACAGACGAAGGTCATGAAAGATATGGTATTTTTGTTCAGATAAAAAACTTAGCGGAAAATCCAATGAACGCTCACCACGATATCCTGCCATACTTTTTGCATAAACTTCAGATGCAATTTGTCGTTTCGGATGCTCAAGATCGAGTCGCCTAAATAGTGCCTCAAACATGAATAATTTAATCGGCTTCGTTCGTTTTTTTATTATCAAAATCTTACTCCTTTCTTTTTTATCTTACGTATAATTCTTGAGATTTCATGAAAAATCCTTTGAGAAAATCGGATATCGGCAACTTTTTTGTTATATCGGCAAGAATGAGTAATTTATCGGCAACTTTTGAATTATATCGGCAAGAATTCAAAAATATCGGCGAAAATCAGATTATATCGACATTTTCACAAATTTAGCATACAAAAAAGGACTCACCTTTAATGGTGAGTCCTGTTATCCACCTATGTATGGTGGAGACGGTGGGAATCGAACCCACGTCCAAAGATATTGGCACTTAAGCTTCTACGAGTGTAGTCGGTTTATTCGCGTTTCGCGGATCCGTCTGCCAGCCGACAGGCGCCTGGACCGCTAGCCTGATTATTCTCTTCCTTCGTCCTCAGGCGGAGGACAACCGGCGTAGCCCACTAAGAGTGAGTCCCTTACCCTACCACATGGGCGATGGAGGGAGGAACAGCTAAAGTGCTATTACGCAGCTAAAGCTAAGTTGTTGTTTTGTTTGCCAGTTATTGGCTGTGGCGTTTTAACGAGGCCGACCCCCTCGACTCGCAACTTAAGCTCAAACTACCCCTGTCGAATCCGTAACGTCCCCATTATAAAATGGTAAGCAGAAACTTAATTCTGCCGAACCTCGGAAAGAGATAAAAGCTCAATCGCTTCTATTCACTTGTGTACTCATTATATCATTTTTGCTTCATCGTCTCAATGTAACATCCTGTAAAAGGAACCAATTAAGCTTTTTGGCGATCTCTGAATGCACGTTCGATCTCTCGCTTCGCATCCTTCTTCTTCAGATCATCACGCTTATCGTAATGCTTCTTCCCTTTAGCAAGTCCGATCAAAAGCTTCGCAAAACCATTCTTTAAATACATTTTCAAAGGAACGATAGAATATCCTTGTTCTTTTGTTGCACCTAATAGCTTGTTGATTTCTTTGCGGTGTAAAAGCAGCTTACGCGTACGAAGTGGATCATGGTTGTACCGGTTTCCTTGCTCATACGTGCTGATGTGCATGTTGTGTAGGAACAACTCGCCGTTTTGCACACGTGCGAAGGAATCTTTTAAATTTGCCCTGCCTGCGCGAATGGATTTGATCTCCGTACCCTGAAGGACAATTCCTGCTTCAAATGTTTCTTCGACGTGGTAATCGTGCCGCGCTTTCTTATTCTGTGCGACTACTTTCCCTTCTCCTTTTGGCATGTAAAACTCAATCCTCCCCACAGCAAGTGAAGTTTAATTATAGCAATATGGTCAAATAACGTCAAGGTTCACCACCGAGGATGAACCTTGACTAACTTGCTAATTATTTCTTCTTTTTCTTGCCTTTTTTCTTAGCAACTGGTTTATAGAAAGGCTTCTTCTTCCCTTTCTTTGAATCTTGAGGACCGCTTGAACGCTCAGATTCACTTGTGCGATTCTTGCTTCTTCTTCCTCGTCCGCGTTTTGGTGTATCCCCAATATCGATCACTTTTTGGCGATCTTTGAAGCGTTTACGAGGTGTCCCCTTCATTCCGACGATTTCGAAATCGATCGCTCGCTCATCTACATTCACGTTCGCAACTCGAATGGAAATCTCATCACCGATTCGGAATACGTTACCTGTCCGCTCACCGATCATCGCCATAAACTTCTCATCGAATCGGTAGTAATCGTCTGTTAGGTAGCTAACATGTACGAGACCTTCAATCGTATTTGGAAGTTCAACGAACAATCCAAAGTTCGTTACAGAGCTGATCACGCCGTCAAACTCTTCGCCTATCTTATCAAGCATGAACTGTGATTTTTTAAGCTCATCTGTTTCACGTTCCGCATCAACAGCACGGCGTTCCATCGCGGATGAATGCTTAGCGATCGCAGGAAGTTCTGCTTTCCAATGACTGACTGTTTTTGGTCCTGTGTCTTTTTTAAATAGATACGTACGGATGAGGCGATGTACGATTAAGTCTGGATAACGACGAATCGGTGACGTGAAATGCGTATAGAACTCTGTCGCCAATCCGTAGTGACCAAGTGACATATGATCGTACTTCGCTTGCTTCATGGAACGAAGCATGATTTTACTGATTACCATTTCCTCTGGCTCGCCTTTTACGGTCTCCAAAAGCTGTTGAAGGCTGCGCGGGTGAATGTCGCTTGCAGTCCCTTTTAACGCATAACCAAACATGCCGATGAACTCTAAGAATCGCTCTAGTTTGCCTTCATCTGGATCTTCATGAATTCGGTACATGAACGGAAGCTCGAGTTCATGGAAATGCTGTGCAACGGTCTCATTGGCACATAGCATAAATTCTTCGATCAGTTTTTCTGCAACCGATCTCTCGCGAAGAACAACATCTTGTGGATCGCTGTTTTCGTCTACGAGTACTTTTGCTTCAGAGAAATCAAAGTCAATCGCACCACGGGCAAAACGTTTTTTGCGAAGAATTTCAGCAAGCTCTCCCATTAACTGAAAGAAAGGGATGAGTGATTCGTATTTCTTGTTAACCGCCTCATCTTCATCCTGTAAGATTTTACGAACATCTGTGTACGTCATTCGCTCTGTTGTTTTGATCACACTCGGGAAGATTTCATGTTTAATGACTTCTCCATCATGGTTGATCTCCATCTCACATGAGATCGTTAAGCGATCAACTTTCGGGTTCAATGAACAGATTCCGTTCGATAGACGATGTGGGATCATCGGGATAACACGATCGACTAAGTACACACTCGTACCGCGCTCTTGCGCTTCTTTATCGATCGGAGAATCTTCGGTTACATAGTGCGTAACATCTGCGATATGTACGCCAAGCTTGTAATGACCGTTAGGCAGCTTGATCACATGAACCGCATCATCCAAGTCTTTCGCGTCCGCTCCATCAATAGTTACGATGGTTTCGTTACGAAGATCGCGACGTCCTTCAATATCTTTCGGGTCGATCTCATCTGGCGTATTATGAGCTTGCTCAAGTGCTTCAACCGGAAACTCTCTTGGCAGTCCATGTTTGAAGATAACAGAGATGATATCTACACCTGGATCGTTCTTATGTCCGATGATGTGAATGATCTCCCCTTCGGCACTGTTTCTGCCTTCAGGGTATTTTGTGATCTTAACAAGAACCTTATGTCCTTCTACAGCGCCGTTAACGCCTTCTGCAGGGATAAAGATGTCGTTCGGGATCCGTTTATCATCAGCCACAACAAAACCAAATTTACGGCTCTCCTGGAACGTTCCGACGACCTCTGTAACACCTCGTTCTAAAATACGAATGATCGTACCTTCAGGACGTGATCCTGAAGATGTTTGGTTTAAGCGGACGAGCACTGTGTCTCCACTCATCGCACCATTCATATCAGATTGTGAGATATACACATCTTTTTGTTCAGAGTCTTCTGGGATAAGGAACGCAAAACCTTTTGCGTGACCTTGAACACGACCTTTGATCAGACTCATCTTTTCAGGTAATCCATAACGGTTCGTACGTGTTCGAACGACAGATCCTTCATCTTCTAATTCATTAAGTGTTAAAACCAGTTTCTTGAAAGCTTCAGCGTCAGGAAGTTGAAGAGCTTCTTCAATCTCTGTGACTGTCATCGGTTTTTCCGAATCTTTCATGAGCTGGAGTATTTGCAGTTTATCCAAAAACTGACCTCCTTTTTAAGGAAAAAAGGTTCTATTCTGACCAATCAAGGTCTTCTAAGAAAGCATAAACATCTTCATGCAGCTGTTCTTTTTCCTTGTCTAATGTAATAACGTGTGATGAGTTTTCATACCACTTTAAATCTTTCGTTTCACTTTCCACTTCATCATAGATAATATTTGCAGATTCCGTGTTTATCATTTCATCATTTCTAGCCTGCACAACAAACGTAGGTGCGTATACGAGATCTACTGAATTTCTTACACTTTGAATTAGATCTTGAAGTGCTTTTAACGTATTCATCGGTGTTTTTTTGAATTCTTCCATCTCTTCTTGAATCTGTTCTGCTGATTTCTGTTCACGCTTTTTATATTCTTCAGCGTACGCACAAACCCCTTTATACATCACTTCTTCACTCTTGATAGACATGGGTGCGCACATCGGAATAACTGCTTTCACAGGATGTTCAGTAGCAAGTTTTAAAGAGAATACGCCACCTAAGGAAAGACCGCAAACAGCAATCTCGTCGTAGCCTTTTTCTTTAAGGTGATTGTAGCCGCCAATCACATCTTCCCACCAGTCTTTGGGTCCTGTGTGTACTAGTTCTTCAGGGGGAACGGCATGCCCTTTATACTGAGGAGCGTGACATGTATAGCCCTTCTTCTGCAGAAATCTCCCCATCATTCGTACATCGGCTGAACTGCCCGTGAACCCATGAAGCATTAAGACTGCCCGTTTTCCTCCTTCAAAGAAGAACGGTTTTGGTGCTGCGATTTTCATGTTGTACCTCTCCTATTCATTCGTTAAAAATTGATATACTTCTTGAATTAAGTCATCTTTCTCTACATCATGACAGATCATGTGCTTTGATTCTTTAAAATAACAAAGACGTTTGTTAGATGCTGCTATCGCTTTGTACAGATATTCTGCACTTCTTCTCGGAACAAGGCCATCACATTCTCCTTGAACGATCAAAGTTGGTGCGGAGACTTGTGAGAATTCAGGTTTGATCATCCTTACTAGCTTCTGAAACTCTCTTGTTGCACTGAAAGGTGTATCAAGGAACTTTTTTCGATACCTTTTATATAATTCATGATCTCTTAGTTGACCGTTCAGACCAGAGACCATCATATTGGCTATATCTTTAATCATCTGTGCGGGGTTAAGATAGTAGGCACTTGCGTTCAACAGAATTAATTTGTCACACCCGTACTTTGAAGCGAGATACCCCGCGATCATTCCACCCATTGAAAAGCCGACTATATAGATTTGTTCAACTTTTTCTCGTAGCTCCAAATAGGCATTTTCAGCTTCTTGAAGCCATTCTGTATGTGTTCTACCTCTTAATGAGAGCTCAGTTCCGTGACCAGGATAAGTGGGCACAGATAACAACCAATCTGTATGCTTCTCAAGATATTCTGTAATTGGCTCGATCTCATAAGGTCCGCCTGTGAACCCATGCAAACAAAGACACCCGATCATGCTACCACCTTTTTTGTCTATAGGTTACCCTTTTATCCTCGTATCAAATCATATCACAACCACTCTCATAAAGGTTATGCGGTGTTTCTACAGACTAAAAAAACAACAAGCAGTAAATACCGCTTGTTGTTTTTGAGTGTTCTTTAGTTCATCGGAATAAAGTATGCTACTGAAATCGTTAGAATGAAGAACAACACTGCAAGAATGATCGTTAACTTACTTAGCAATGCGTCGATTCCACGTGCTTTTTGTTTACCAAAAAGCTGTTCAGCTCCACCTGTAATCGCACCTGATAATCCTGCCGAACGACCTGATTGAAGAACAACGACAACGATTAATGCGATTGATACTAAAATAAGAAGGATTTTTGCTGCTGTTAGCATGTATGTTACACCTCCACCGTTCCACGTTACATTACCCTAAATGTACCATAACTTGAAGGGACGAGGCAAAGCTTTTTTCAGAACCTTCATTAATTTGTTCCTGAATAGTTGATATCAAATTCTTTATGAAAAATATAGAGGCGAACCGCTCTTATTACATTCAGTCTTTTGTTTAACATCCCTACTACTTGAACGGTAGCTCCTGGCTGCACGGCTTCGTCTGGCGCGATATCTAGCGTCTTGTCCCCATCGAGCAGCTCTGTCTTAGCATCCAGTTTTACTTTCATCAACGTTTTCTTATGAGAGATGGTAAATACTTGGCCATTGGTTTCTTTCACTTTTCCAATAAAGCTGATCGGATTCAATTTCTCCAGTTTGTTTTCTGCACCATCCGAAGATTCTTGTTTAAGTGGTTGCATCATAAACATCCCCTCTTCGTATTAATGGGGACATCCCCCATTTTCATTTTACTGTTACTTGTTATGTTTTATGTCTGTTTCTAGTGGTGTGTCTTTTTTTGACGAGTAGTAGTTATCATTGAAAATGGATTTTTTGATTACAACATCTTCATAGGTCTCAGATTTCAAACGAGCCTTTTCTCCATTCGTAATCTGAAGGTCATAGGTTCGTATATACAAAATTGTAAATAGTAGAACGATAAATGCCCGGATTAATCGGAACCGATATGATCTTCCTCTTCGATCCCGTCTAGTTTCCTCTACCCTCATTTTTTCTTCACCACACCTATTTATCAGAAACATCTAAAAAGGAGTTTTTTCCTTTTATTTAATTTACTCTCTTTTTGTCTAGTCTAAAATGGATTTATCATGACTCTTTCCTCATACGGAAATGATAAGGTTCTGATAATTTCGCGGGGTTTTTTATAAGAAAAAAAGTCTATCAGAACGATTGTGTTCTAACAGACTCTTTGGAGTATTCCTATTTAATTAATCTGCAGCATGTATCCATAACGAGGAACGGTAACGATCGAATCTCCGTATGGGCCAAGCTTCTTTCTGAGACGGTAGACAAGTGCATTGATCTCATCGTTTCCAACGTCAGGAATGTCGTTGGAGCCAGCAACCATTCGCTCCGGCCATATTTGAATCTTTATTTCGTCACTGCTGACCGCCTGATTCTTTTTTCGATACAAAAATACAAGAAGGTCGGTGTGTTTTCCTGACAGAAATAATGGCTCTCCATCTATCGAGATCTGGCGGCGTTCAGGAATGATATGCAACCCACTCGTGATCTGTGATTCTGCGGGTTGAATAGGTGAAGTAAACTCCATCGTAAGATCTGATTGATCCGCTTCAGTATTCAGGTAGGTTAACAGAATAACTCCCTTTGCCAAGCTGATCACATCACCAGATTGAAGCTGTTTCGGCATATGTGGCTCGAGAAGCTGGTTATTGAGCGCCGTTCCGTGCTTTGAATCTAGATCACGAATAAAAGATACCCCGTCTTGCATGTAAATCTCTGCATGCTTTCGGGAAACGTATGGACTTATAAATGACACATCTGTTTCGTTCGTTTGAGAAGATCGGCCGAATACAAGTGCTTCTCCCTCAGGTTTCAATGGCATGAGGCTCCCCGTGTCATAAGGATCCCCAGCTTCTATACGTATGTATAAACTATCATTCATCAAAAATTCCCCCGTACATCAAGCAAGTACTTGTTATAAGCATTTTAAATGATTTTCGTTAAAAATAGAAGGATTATGAGGTTTTGTGAAAAATTCGGTAAGAGCTGTGGTAGATATTTAGTGAGTTAAAAACTTGGAACGCTCTTGAGATTGCAATGACATTGAGATTCTGAGAAGGTCGTGAAGTTCTCGAATCACTCATAGCCTTGGAATCGCTCATAATACTTTCGAATCGCTCACAAAATCCTGGAATCGCTCATAAAACTTTTGAATCGCTCACAAAATCCTAGAATCGCTCACAAAATCCTAGAATCGCTCATAAAACTTTTGAATCGCTCACAGAATCCTGGAATCGCTCATAAAACTTTTGAATCGCTCACAACCCCATGAAAACATTATATGTAATTAATCCTGAAATCCTTTAAGCAAAAAAGACAAGCCTTATTACCTATCTTTCTCTTTTTAGGTATAGGACAACCCTGCTTTTACGAATCTTAAGGGTAACACGATTGGAGGGATCAAAAATGACTATTTTTGAAACGATGTCGCTCATGATCAGTTTCTCAATGCTCATTGTTACTATCCTTCATTCTAACAATCGCTCTCGATAAGCAGCAGAGATGGCTTAACCCCTTTTAAATGAAGACAGCCCCCGGATCAGCGCTTATAGTGCTTGATCCGGGGGCTTGTCTTTTTCACAAAGACAAAATGGCGAGTTTGTCTTTGTGTGGGGTCAGACCCCAATTATTTTTTAAGGTTGTAGAATGCGTTCATTCCTGGGTATACAGCTAGGTTGCCTAGCTCGTCTTCGATGCGAAGAAGTTGGTTGTACTTCGCAACACGGTCTGTACGAGAAGGAGCTCCTGTTTTGATTTGTCCAGCGTTTGTCGCTACAGCGATGTCAGCGATCGTGCTGTCTTCAGATTCACCAGAACGGTGAGAGATAACTGCTGTGTAACCAGCACGTTTAGCCATTTCGATCGCGTCGAACGTTTCAGTCAACGTACCGATTTGGTTAACTTTGATAAGGATTGAGTTACCGATTCCTTTTTCGATACCTTCAGAAAGCTTAGTCGTGTTTGTTACGAACAAGTCGTCACCAACAAGCTGTACGCGGTCACCGATACGCTCTGTTAATAGCTTGAAGCCATCCCAGTCGTTCTCGTCAAGACCGTCTTCGATTGAAACGATCGGATATTTGCTAGCAAGATCTTCGTAGAATGCAACCATCTCTTCAGAAGTCTTAACAACACCTTCACCAGAAAGGTGGTATTTTCCGTCTTCTTTGTTGAACAATTCAGAAGCTGCAACGTCCATTGCAAGGCGAACTTCTTCACCTGGCTTGTAACCTGCTTTTTCGATCGCTTCCATGATTGTTTGAAGAGCTTCTTCGTTTGAACCAAGGTTTGGAGCGAATCCACCTTCGTCACCTACAGCTGTGTTCAATCCTTTTTCTTTAAGAACTGCTTTTAAGCTGTGGAAGATTTCAGTACCCATGCGAAGTGCTTCAGGGAAGCTTTCAGCACCAACAGGCATAACCATGAATTCTTGAATGTCTACGTTGTTATCCGCATGCTCTCCACCGTTTAAGATGTTCATCATTGGAACTGGAAGAGTTTTAGAGTTGAATCCTCCAAGGTACATGTAAAGAGGTACGTTTAAAAAATCAGCAGCAGCATGTGCAACAGCCATAGAAACACCAAGGATTGCGTTAGCGCCTAATTTACCTTTGTTTTCAGTACCATCAAGCTCGATCAACGTTTGGTCGATTCCTACTTGGTCTAGTACGTCAAAGCCGATAAGTTCTGGAGCGATGTTTTCGTTTACGTTATTAACAGCGTTCATAACACCTTTTCCAAGGTAACGCTCTTTGTCACCATCACGAAGCTCAACTGCTTCATATTCACCTGTAGAAGCACCAGATGGAACGATTGCGCGTCCGAATGCACCTGATTCAGTGTAAACTTCTACTTCAACTGTTGGGTTACCGCGAGAGTCTAGAACTTCGCGAGCATAAATTTCAATAATAGCTGACATAATTGTCTCTCCTTTTATAAGAAAATGTAATTTGAGAATAAGGCATTTCCGGCATTATGCACAAGAGTCTCTGTACATATTTCGTAAACAAACTTATTTAATTAACGATTTACCTGTCATTTCTTTCGGTTGTACTCCACCTAAAAGGTTTAAAACTGTTGGTGCAAGATCGGCCAAGATTCCGTCTTGACGCAGTTCTAATCCTTCTTGTGTCACAATTACAGGAACAGGATTTGTTGTGTGAGCCGTCATCGGATTGCCTTCCATCGTAATGACTTCATCAGCATTACCATGGTCAGCAGTAATGATCGCAGCTCCACCTTTTGCAAGGATCGCATCGACCACTTTTCCTAAGCACTCATCCACTGTTTCAACTGCTTTAATCGTAGGCTCAAGCATCCCTGAGTGACCTACCATATCTGGGTTTGCAAAGTTTAAGATGATCGCATCGTGCTTATCTGCTTCAATCTCTCCAACAAGCGCATCCGTTACTTCATAAGCACTCATCTCAGGCTTTAAGTCGTACGTTGCAACTTTAGGCGAGTCGATTAAGATACGCGTTTCACCAGGAAACTCTGCTTCACGTCCTCCACTGAAGAAGAACGTTACGTGTGGATACTTTTCTGTTTCAGCAATACGAAGCTGTTTAAAGTTTTGTTGTGATAAAACTTCACCTAATGTGTTGTCTAGGTTTGTAGGTTTGAACGCTACATCCCCATCAACCGTTTCACTAAAGTGTGTTAAACATACGAAGTGAAGGTTTTTCGGGAACGCTTCTCCGCGGTCGAACCCACGGAAATCTTCGTTTGTAAACACTTGTGAGATTTGGATCGCACGGTCAGGACGGAAGTTACAGAAGATAACTGCATCTCCATCTTGAACGGTTGCAATAGGTTCACCGTTCTCTTTTTTCAAAACTGAAGGAAGAACGAATTCATCATGAACGCCATTGCTGTACGAATCTTCAACGACTTCAAATGGATCTTTGTAATCTGGTCCTTCACCATAAACCATTGCGCGGTATGATTTTTCAACTCGGTCCCAACGCTTATCACGGTCCATGGAATAGTAGCGGCCAGAAAGTGTTGCAATCTCACCAACACCAAGTTCATTCATCTTGTCCACTGTTCTTTGAATATAACCTTTTGCTGATTGTGGTGGTACATCACGCCCGTCCAAGAATCCGTGCAGATATACCTTTTCCACGTTCTGCTTTTTAGCTAGTTCTAATAGTGAAAGAATGTGTTCGATGTGGCTGTGAATACCACCATCAGATAGCAATCCAAAGATATGAAGTGCTTTGCCAGTCTTTTTCACATGATCCATAGCATCAATAAACGTTTGATTTTCGTAAAAATCTCCTTCTTTGATCGATAGATTCACGCGTGTCAAACTTTGGTAGACGATACGTCCTGCACCAATGTTTAAGTGACCTACTTCCGAGTTACCCATTTGACCTTCAGGAAGTCCAACGGCTTCCCCACTAGCTGTTAGTTGAGCGTGCGGATACGTTTCCCAGTAGCGGTCAAAGTTGGGCTTTTTCGCTTGTGCAACAGCATTACCTTTGTCTTCATTACGGCAAGCAAAACCGTCTAAGATGATTAAAGCTACTGGTTTTTTACTCATCGGCTAACGCCCTCCAGAAGCTGAAGGTAAGATTTTGGCTCAAGGCTAGCTCCGCCAACCAAAGCGCCATCAATATCAGACATACCCATTAATTCTTTGATGTTGTCAGGCTTAACACTGCCGCCGTATTGAATACGAACAGCATCAGCAACATCTTGAGAGAATTGATCTGCTACAACACTGCGGATGTATGCACATACTTCGTTCGCATCTTCAGAAGAAGCTGTTTTGCCTGTTCCGATCGCCCAAACTGGCTCGTATGCGATAACGGTTTGTTTCATCTGCTCATCTGTCAAACCAGATAAACCTTTTTCAGTCTGTTCTTTTACAACGTCCTTCGTTTTGTCTGCTTCACGCTGTTCAAGCGTTTCACCAACACAAACGATCGGAGTCAGACCATGTTTGAATGCAGCATGTGTCTTTTGGTTAACAAGCTCATCTGTTTCACCAAAAAGTTCGCGACGCTCAGAATGTCCAAGAATAACATATTGAACGTTAAGATCTTTTAGCATAACAGGGCTGATTTCACCTGTGAACGCACCACTCTCTTCAAAGTGCATGTTTTGTGCACCGATCGCAAGCGGTGTACCTTCTGACTCGTCTGCTAAGCTATCAAGGAACAGAGCAGGAGCACAGATTACAGAATCTACAGTCTCAGCTGAAGGTACAAGACCTTTCACTTCTTCTACAAAACTGCGTGCTTCTGTTAACGTTTTATTCATTTTCCAGTTACCTGCAATAATAGGTTTACGCATTCTTTTCACCTCTTAAAAGTGTTTCTTTTAGAGTAGTACTAAAAGTTGAAGCAGTCAGTTATACAGTAGCTTCATTGATAAGTCGATTGGAGTGTAAGGTGCGAGACTCCTGCGGGACAAGCGGTCAGGTGAGACACTTAGTGGCGCAAAGCGGCAAGTGGCTCACCGCCTGCCCCGCGGAAAGCGAAGCACCTGAAGCGGAAATCGACCGCGCACAAAATCTTACTTGTCGTTTAAAGCTACAACGCCTGGAAGTTCTTTACCTTCCATGAACTCAAGGGAAGCACCGCCGCCAGTTGAGATGTGGCTCATTTTATCAGCAAGACCAAACTTCTCAACAGCTGCAGCTGAATCTCCACCACCGATAACGCTGTACGTGTCAGTTGCTTCTGCTAGTGCGTTTGCTACTGAACGAGTACCGTTTGCGAATGCGTCGATCTCAAATACACCCATCGGTCCGTTCCATATTACAAGCTTCGATTCTTTAATAACCTTTACGTACTTTTCGATCGTTTTTGTTCCGATATCAAGCCCTTCCCAGTCAGATGGGATAGAATCGATCGCTACTACTTTCGTGTTAGCGTCGTTCGAGAAGTCGTCGGCTACTAAAACATCCTCAGCAATTAGGAAGTTCACGCCTTTTTCTTTAGCTTTTTCCATGAAACCGCGAGCAGTTTCAATCTTATCTTCTTCTAAAAGAGACTTCCCTACATCATGGCCAAGCGCCTTAATGAATGTATACCCTAAACCACCGCCGATGATCAGGTTGTCTACTTTGTCTAATAGATTGTCGATTACGTCAATCTTATCCTTAACTTTTGCACCACCGATGATAGCAGTGAAAGGACGGTCGGGATTTGATAATGCTTTTCCTAGCACTTCAAGTTCCTTTTCCATCAACAAACCGGATACAGCAGGAAGATGTTTCGCGATCCCTTCTGTTGAAGCATGTGCTCTGTGAGCTGCTCCAAAAGCATCGTTTACGTACACATCAGCAAGTGCTGCAAACTTTTGTGCTAATTCAGGATCATTCTTTTCTTCTCCTGGGTAAAAACGAACGTTCTCAAGTAAGATCACGCCGCCTTCTTCTAGGTTAGCGACTGCTTTTTCAACTTCTTCTCCATAAGCTTCATCCGTTTTTACAACTTCTTTTCCAAGAAGTTCGCTTAAGCGTTCTGCTACTGGAGTTAGACGAAGTTCTTCAACAACTTGTCCTTTTGGACGTCCCAAGTGACTTGCTAAAAGAACTTTAGCGCCTTGCTCTGTTAAGTATTTGATGGTAGGAAGAGCAGCGTTGATACGCGTTTCATCCGTAATGTTTCCATCTTTCATAGGTACGTTAAAATCAACACGGCAAAATACGACTTTGCCTTTTAGATCGATGTCACGAACACTTTTTTTGTTCATAAGTACATGCAGCCTCCTGACTAGTAAAAAGATTAAAAGAATCAGCAATCTCCCAGGTTTTACATGGGAAAGAGGAGTAGAAGCCTGTTTGAAACGACTTCTCCCCCTCCTTATTGTTCTTCTCTATCTATTAAAGTCCTTTTTTAGCGATATAGTCAATTAAATCTACAACGCGGCTAGAGTATCCAGTTTCGTTATCGTACCAAGATACAACTTTAACCATGTTTCCTTCCATAACCATCGTAGAAAGAGCATCGATTGTAGAAGAGTGAGTGTCGCCATTGTAGTCAGTAGATACAAGCGGCTCTTCAGAGTAGCCAAGGATTCCTTTAAGGTTTCCTTCAGCTTCAGCTTTAAGTGCTGCGTTTACTTCGTCAACAGTAACTTCTTTGTCAAGTTCAACAACTAAGTCAACTAGAGATACGTTTGGAGTTGGAACACGCATTGCCATACCGTTAAGCTTACCTTTAAGTTCAGGAAGCACTAGAGAAACTGCTTTAGCAGCACCAGTTGATGTTGGAATGATGTTCTCAGCTGCCGCACGAGCACGACGAAGATCTTTATGTGGAAGATCAAGAATTTGCTGATCGTTTGTGTATGAGTGAACAGTTGTCATCATACCGCGCTTCACGCCGAATTTTTCGTGAAGAACTTTTGCGAATGGTGCAAGACAGTTAGTTGTACAAGATGCGTTAGAGATTACATCGTGGCTAGCTGCATCGTACTTGTCTTCGTTAACACCAAGAACTACAGTGATATCCTCATCAGAAGCAGGAGCAGAAATGATTACTTTTTTAGCGCCAGCTTCTAAGTGTTTAGCAGCGTCTGCACGCTTAGTGAAACGTCCAGTTGATTCAACAACTACTTCTACACCAAGGTCTCCCCAGCCAAGTTGTGCTGGATCGCGCTCAGCTAAAACTTTGATTTCTTTGCCATCTACAATAAGTGCATTTTCCTTAACTTCAACAGAACCAGCGAATTTGCCGTGTACTGTGTCATGCTTTAATAGGAAAGCAAGAGTATCAGCATCTGTTAAGTCGTTTACAGCTACAACTTCTACCTCAGGGTTGTTGAATGCTGCGCGGAATACATTACGGCCAATACGACCGAAACCATTAATACCAATTTTTGTTGCCATGTAAAATGACCTCCTTGATTTAAGAGAGAATTTATTTTTTATATAAAGGGAAATCCCCTTAATAACGAAATGGAAATGAACTTACGAGTTACCCAATAGTTGCCTGGCAGCTCCTTCGTCCGTGATTAAAACCTTTTTCGGACCGTGTTTCATGAATGCTGCAATCGCATCGGATTTAGAAGATCCGCCTGCTACTGCCATGATGAAATCACTATTCTGCAGCTCATCTAGCTGCAACCCTATCGTGCGTACGCGGTGAACCACTTCACCCTGCTGATCGAAGTAATAGCCGAATGCTTCTGCAACTGCTTTTTCTTCTTCCAGCTTTAGTAGAACCGACGGGTTAGAGTTTCGACGTACTGCCATTGTTTTAGCATCGCCAATCCCGTGAAGCACTATACCAGCGGAGTGTATGAGCTCCATGACTTCTTTAACACCAGGCTCAGCCATCAAAGAAAGATACGTTTCTTTGCTCAACTGATCTGGCAGATGAAGCAGCCTGTATTCCCCGTTCGCTTTTTGAGCCATCGTGGAACAAATGGTGTTCGCTTGGTTCTCAACTTTCTCACCAAGTCCGCCTCGGGCAGGAACGAACAATAAATGTTGTCCCTTTTGTATAGGTGTCATCATCTCAGCTACTGAAGCGAGTGTTGTTCCACCCGTTACAGCAATGATGTTCTTTGCTGACAGCTGACGCTTCAATCGGTCTGCTGCTGCTTTACCCATATCATTTTTTACCCAAACATCTTGATCACTGTCACCCGGTACTACGATGACTTCTGACAGATTTAACATATCCTTAAGTTTCGATTCTAAAACATGCAAACCAGACAATTCTTTCATCATCTCAGATAGCTCTACTAAAATATCATGCCCCTCTGTTGTTAGTGACATGCCAGCAGTCTGGATGTTTAGAAGTCCTTGATCTTTTAGGAACGAAACTTCTGAGCGCAGTACGCGTTCTGTCAGGTTCAAGGTTGATGCTAAACTTCTTCTTCCAATAGGTTCATGGATTCTCACAACATTTAATACGTTGTATCGCTTTCGCATCGTTTCTAGAAGATCTGGCAGCAACTTCTTCTGTATCTCTATAAGTTTTTTCATTGCACATTCTCCTGATTCAATGAGATGAACGATTAAGCTTTTAAGTAAATTAAATGATAAACCGGTTGGACTTTTCATGTCCCGGTTAGTCATTTTTTGTCCCATTAGCTTAAGAAAATAACTTGGTTTAACCCAAGTCCAAATATTACCTATTGTATATTACCCTGAAAGTGATCTTTTAAAACGTGCCAGCATTCACTTTTTGTCATAAAAGTGTCAGATTTCTCTCTGGCAAGTTTATATTATCAAATAGTATCCCTACATTTCAACAACTTTTACTTATTAAAAATTAGTAAGCGCTTTCTTCACCTTGCTTTCGGATAATATTCCATAGTCGACTTCTTTTCCGTCAACTTCAACAACCGGAATCATCAGACCGTATTTTTCAAGAAGGAGATCATCTTGATAGATGTCGATCGACTCTATGGAAAACGGAATCTCCTGCTGCAGCTTCTGTAATAGTTTATGTGCCTCATCACAAAGTGGACAATGTATCTTCGTGTAAAGTATGACTTTTTTTTCACCCATTTTCAGTGCTCCTTTGGTTTGTATTAGGCTATCTTGTATGCGTTTTTGTTTTTGAAAGTTGTTGATTTCCGCTCCAGGTTGCTCGCTTTCCACGGGGCGGTTAGCCTCAAGATTGTTTCATTACTCCTGCGTCTACAAGTTTATTCTAACGAAGTGAACTTACTCGTGAGCCATAGCGCCAAATAAAAAGGACTTCTCCGAGAGGAAAAGACCTTATTTTAAGAGGTATACCGTTTCCGTTTTGAAGAAGATGGTATGTTTAATTCTTCCCGGTATTTCGCAACCGTCCTTCGGGATATCGTGAGACCGCTGTTCTTTTCTAAAAGAGAGGCGAGCATCTGGTCGGATAAAGGTTTTGTTTTATCTTCGCTCTCTACAAGTTTCTTAATCTCCGATTTGGCAGAGGTTGCCGAAACGCTTCCTCCATCTTGCGTAAAGATTTTAGCTGTGAAAAATGATTTTAGTTCAACAGCCCCTTTTGATGTTTGAAGCACTTTATTTTTGACGGCACGGCTTACCGTTGATTCGTGTA
The DNA here is from genome assembly GCF_015903855.1 of Fictibacillus sp. 18YEL24. GTDB lineage: Bacteria > Bacillota > Bacilli > Bacillales > Fictibacillaceae > Fictibacillus > Fictibacillus phosphorivorans_C. Next base: position 812,462 of record NZ_JACZDT010000002.1, on the reverse strand, counting down.
CACCAATCTCATCTGCTACTTCTTTTAAAGTGAGTGGTATTAAATCCGATCGGTTGAATGTTACAAAATACTTCTCTTGTATTCTCACGATCTCTTTCGTTATCTTAAGCAACGTTTCTTTTCTTTGATCCAGCGCCTTTTTTAACCAATTGAACTTTTGGAACGAATCATCTAAAAACTTCGATGTTGCGTTTCTTTCGTTCAAGAGTGTTCCATAGCTTTCGTTCAACTTTAACATCGGTGAGTACTGCTCGTTCACCGCAATGTGAAACTTTCCATTCTCTTCGGTCACAGAGACATCTGGATATAAATATGCCTGATCGCTGGCAGGAGCGTATGCTGCGCCTGGGCGAGGATCAAGTGTTTGGAGAAGATCAGCTGCTTCTTCGACTTCATGAGGTGTTACATTCAGATGAGTAGCTAGCCATTTCATCTTACGCTCTGCAAGCTTATCTAGATACTGATCAACGATTATGTAGCTTAATGTATGTTGGAGATGCTGTTCTTCAAGCTGAAGCAACAAACATTCTCTTAGATCTCGCGCCCCGATTCCAACAGGTTCTAACGTTTGAAGAAGAGCGATCAGTTCCTCACATTTTTCAACTGTCGTATGAAACCGGTTGGCCGTTTCCTCAGCAGAGACGGTAAGGTATCCGCTCTCGTCTACACTTAACAGCAAGTATCGAAAGAGTTTTTGATCCTGCTCTTTAATCGGCAGAAGGATCGATTGCTTATATAGGTAATCAAAAAGAGTTTCTTTTTCTATGATTAGATGCTCAAGTGGCTGATGATCACCCGATCGGCTATTAACCCCATTTTTTCGTACGTTCTTCTTTAATGTCGTGAACATGCCCTTTGGTTCTGCAATTTCAATGAGCGGGTTTTCTAACGCCTGCTCTTGAAGATATGACGTCAGTTCATAACTGGGAACTTGTAAAATGGCGATGGCCTGACGCAATTCAGTTGTCATGACAAGGTTCATGCTCTGTTGTTGAAACAAACCCATTTCCATTCTAGATCCCCCCTATTTCTTCATCATACTACAGATGTAAGCGCTATACATCCTACAAAATTTGGGGTCTGACCCCACACAAATACAAATCCCTCGAATATGTATTTTTGAGGAAGACAAGTAGCTCTTCAACTCCCCATGGGAACCATGAATTCTTAGCCTACAAAAAAATGCCAGCACCGCCCGAAGGCAGTCTGGCATTTTAAACTTTACTATTAAAGTTTTGTTACGTTAGCAGCTTGTGGTCCACGCTCGCCATCAACGATTTCGAAAGATACTTCTTGTCCTTCTTCAAGAGACTTGAAGCCTTCTGATTGAATCGCAGAAAAGTGAACGAATACGTCGTTTCCGCCTTCAACTTCGATGAAGCCGAAACCTTTCTCAGCGTTGAACCATTTTACTTTACCATTTTGCATGGGTGTTTCCTCCTTACAAACGCTATGTAAGCGTTTTAACTCTTTTAACCGACTTACTATGTAAATAAAAAGGCATAAAAAAATGCGCACTCATTTGAATAATTCAAAAGTGGATTTTACGTGTTCCACTTCTTATTCAAAAAGTACGACCGCTTTAAATCCAAAAGATATTCACAACGTAAATGGTTGAATTAACTATAACATGCTAAAATCCAATTGTCAAAACAAGGGATAGAAATTTTATAATACTTTTGTATTCACATTTGATAGGCTATGATAGATAAAGAACATGAACCTTTCATGAATGGTTTTACGAATGAAGGAGGAACACCAAGTGAGCGAAGCATTTTCAGTACCTTATTTTAAAGAGAACTTTCAGCAATACATAGAACGCAACAAAGATGTTTTTACGAAAACACATGCGATGAATGCGTACTACCGTTCGATCGTGGGCACGCTGATCAATGATAATCTTAACAAAAACAGTGAGATCGTCCGTCGCATACGCAACCTAGAAACCGCTTATATTGAAATTAAAAACGAAAACTAGGGCTTATATTTCTGTAATAAGGGTATTGTTTTCTAATCTAGAGGTTTAAAATCCTGCTTCTAGCGGGCATTATGATGATAGCCCATACATAAGGTGTAAGAAGGATATTGAGCATTGCTGGCGAAATGAGTTACATACAGCATATTGTTTGACCTTGTTTGACCTTTTTTGTATGATGACAGTACAGTTTAACTTGAAAAAGGAGAAGGAGGATTTCCATGAACTTAATTCCAACAGTAATTGAACAAACGAACCGTGGGGAGCGCGCTTACGATATCTACTCCCGTCTATTAAAAGACCGTATTATCATGCTTGGTAGTGCGATCGACGATAATGTTTCAAACTCAATCGTAGCACAACTTCTATTCTTAGCGGCTGAAGATCCTGATAAAGACATCTCGTTATACATAAACAGCCCAGGTGGTTCGATCACAGCTGGTATGGCGATCTATGACACGATGAACTTCATCAAGCCACACGTTTCCACGATCTGTATCGGTATGGCAGCATCTATGGGTGCCTTCTTACTTGCAGCAGGGGAAAAAGGAAAACGTTACGTGCTTCCAAACTCTGAAGTTATGATTCACCAACCTCTTGGAGGAACACGTGGTCAAGCAAGTGATATCGAAATTCACGCTCGTCGTATCATCCAGATGCGCGAACAGCTGAACAAGATCCTTTCTGAAAAAACAGGTCAACCGCTTGAAGTCATCGAGCGCGACACAGACCGTGATAACTTCTTGCTTGCAGAAGATGCGGTTAAATACGGATTGGTTGATAAACTGATCACATCTGTAGATAGCACAGAGATTAAAAAATAATAAGATAATATAAAAACTGGACTGCAGAATTTGCAGTCCAGTTTTTTTTATGACTATATAACAGCAACAATCTTTCCTTTAACATGTCTTTCAGAGAGTTTGATGAGTCCTGCTGGCACTTCTTCAAGTGAGATCTTTTCAGAAATCATCGCTGAGATCTTTCCTTCAACGACAAGCTGAGCTAATTCTTCATTCATTGTTGCTAAATCTTTTAAAGCTTTTACTGAATTCGAGAAATGAGCAGCACCAAGTGCGATCTCATGGAAAGAGAGTGCCTGACTAAAAGGTTTTACAGCAGAATAATCAGGATTTCCCGCAATAAATGCTATTCGCCCATTAAATCCGATACTTTTTAATGATTCAGTTGCATTTTCGCGGCTAACCGTGTCAAGGACAGCATCGACTCCAACTTCGTCTGTCAGTTCCATAACACGTGCATGAACGTCTTCTGTTTTATAAAAAATCACGTGGTCGGCCCCAAGGCTTTTTACGTACTCCTCATTTTCAGGAGAACATGTTGTGAAGATGGTAGCTCCGATCTGTTTAGCCAACTGGATAGCAAATCCGCCGACACCACCAGCTCCACCGTGAATCAAGATTGTCTCATCTTGTTGGAGGTTCATTTTTCTAAAAAGTGCTTGGTATGCTGTCATCCCTGCACAAGGAAGAGCCGCTGCTTCTTCAAACGATAGCTTATCAGGAATTCTAGCCAAAGAATGAGCAGTTGTCATAGCATACTCAGCAAAACCTCCGTTTTTCATGAAATTCCCATGAAAGAATACACGGTCTCCCTGCTTGAATTCAGCTGCGCCATCACCTGCTTCTTCAACAATCCCCGCTGCGTCAACACCAAGGATGTGTGGATAATTCCAGGCAGGATTGCCGTTTGTAGCAGTCTTGTAGTCTACAGGATTAAGTCCAGCAGCTTTGATACGAATTAATACTTCCCCGGGTCCTGGTGAAGGTTTTTCAGTTTTTTGAACCTTCATCTCACGCCACATGTTTTTATCTTCAAGCATTAAAGCTTTCATCTATACTCGCCCCTTTAAGTTGGTCATTTAAAAGAATATAAAGGACAGTATATCCATTTTCAACATTTGATAATAGCATTCTGCTCAGAGGCGGTTGGCTTCCAGACACGCTGTATTGCTTATACGGGACGCGAGTGTCTTCACCGAATAGACAAAACGGGGGTTTGTATTTGTCTGGGGTCTGTCCCCCCCTCGATTGCTTTCAGCATGGCTTTCGCTTTGTTGACTGTCTCTTCGTACTCTCGCTCTGGAACCGAATCCGCTACGACGCCTGCACCTGCTTGGACGTAGGCTTTTCCATCCTGAAACACGATCGTCCGAATCGCGATGCAAGAATCCATCTGGCCGTTAAATCCTAAGTACCCGATGGCACCACCATACACGCCCCGCGATTGTTGTTCGAGTTCAGAAATGATCTGCATGGCCCTGACCTTTGGCGCACCTGAAACGGTGCCGGCCGGCATACAAGATCGGAGCGCATCGAAAAAGTCTTTATCTCCCTGCAATTTACCTTTCACGTGTGACACCATGTGCATAACATGTGAATAACGCTCGATCTCCATATATGAATCTAGTTCTACGGTTCCGTATTCGCTCACTCTTCCTACATCGTTTCTTCCTAAATCAACAAGCATGACATGCTCTGCTCGTTCTTTTTCATCAGCAAGCAAATCCTGTTCAAAAGCCAAATCCTCCTGAAGCGTCTTTCCTCTTGGACGGGTTCCCGCGATCGGTCGGTTCTCGACACATCCATCATCCACTTTTACAAGAAGCTCTGGAGACGCACCGACGATATATGCATCCTTCGATTTGTAATAATACATGTACGGTGAAGGGTTCATGGAACGAAGAAGTCGATACACATCGAACGGATCTGCTTCGTTTTCTTGTTCGAATCGCTGGGATAATACGACCTGAAAAACATCTCCCGTTTTGATATATTCCTTCGCTTGCTTCACCATGTAACAAAACTCATCTTTAGTATGTGAAGAACGGACTTCATTTTTTTTCATTTCTGTTAGTGGAAACTCTTTAGGAACAGCTTTCATTTTTACAGGCTGCTGCAGCTCTTCATAAGTTTTCCCAATTCTGTTGCACACTTGTTCATATTTTTCGTGTAAGGTTTTTTCATTATCATCAGGAGAAACGTGCAGATTGCACACAATCGTTGTTTTTTGTTTTAGATGATCGAATATGATGACTTCATCTGTGAACAAAAATTCCATTTCATGTTCTTGTTCAGATGGAGATTTTGGTCTTGGGACATTTTCAAACGTATGAATCAGATCATAGCCGAAAAAGCCAACAGCACCTCCTGTGAACGGAGGCAGAGAAGAGTGTTTAGGAGATTTGTATCGTGATACATACTCTTTCACGATATCTAACGGAGAACCTTGCTTATGGATAGTTTGTTTTTCATTTATAAACGTGATATCTACGGTCTTTCCTGATGACGAAACCACCAAGAAAGGCTTTCTGCCAATATACGAGTACCTCGCCCAACTTTCTCCGCCCTCAACACTTTCAAGCAAAAAAGCATGTTCTTCATGACGAACTCTCTCAAACTGAGAGATGCACGTCTCATGGTCAGATAAATAAGTAAAACCTATTGGAATAACATTGAAATTTTCTTTTGATAGAGAAATGACTTCCTCTACATTTGGCATAAACATGTTCAATCCACCTCTTTCAAAAAATAAAAAACCTCTCGCTTTTTACAGCGGAGGTTGATGTTTGCATCATAAATAAACTAAGAAAGAGGTTTAATCGGAGGATTAAAATACTCTCAACTCAGCTCAAACTATGCTCTCTGTTCTCCACTCATCTCAACTCTTACTATTCTCCTGATTAGTGATTAATATATAGGGTTACCCACATGTTGTCAACTCTCATTTAAGGAGCGATCTCAGTTTAAAGTGAGCTGTTTGATATCGTTTCTATAGATTTATTTATCGATAAAACGAATGCCGAATCACCCAAACCCAGCAGACGCTAAAAAATAAGATGAGACTGAAGATAATTGTAATCATAAAGGCAAGGCCCAGAAACAGTCCTGAACTTGATGGACCTAGCAAGGAAAACCCGGCCAATGCCAAAGGATATAGAAATATAAAGATCAGCATCAGAACCCAAAATATCAAACGTGCCGTACTTCTTCGAGGTTTAATCAGATAAAGTGTCAGAAGTATATTTACAATCGTTAATCCTGCGGCAAACGACCAGTCATGCATGAAACTTGTATGATGCAAAATAATCGCCTCCCTTTTCCTCTTATACAGTATATTGAGAGAACGATAGTGGCCAACCCTGTAAAATTGAAAAACCGCTATTTTGTCCTTTCCATAAGGACAAAATAGCGGTTTGTAATTGTGTGGGGTCAGACCCCTATTATTCTGCTTTGGAAACAAAAGCTGCTAGGGCTTCGACAGCTTCGTTCTCATCAGGGCCATCAACAGCGAGTACAAGTTCACTGCCAGATCCTACAGCTAAACTCATAATTCCCATGATGCTCTTCGCGTTCACTTTCTTGCCTTCCTTCTCGACAAATACATCAGATGTGTAACGGTTTGCTTCTTGGACGAATAATGCTGCTGGTCGTGCTTGCAGTCCACTCTTCAACTGCACGGTTACTTTCTTTTCAACCATTCTACCTTACCTCCTCTAACCTTATCTCTCTATGAAACATCAATGGATGGGTTGACCGTTTCTAATTTTCGTTGCGATCTCATCAATCTTGCGTAATCGGTGGTTAACACCTGATTTACTTACAGGGCCGGATGATACCATCTCACCTAGCTCTTTAAGGGTAATTTCTTGATGTGTGACTCTCAGTTGCGCAATCTCACGCAGCTTATCTGGAAGTGTTTCAAGTCCTACCTGTTCGTCGATGAATTTAATGTTCTCGACCTGTCTCATGGCAGCACCTACTGTTTTGTTAAGGTTTGCCGTCTCACAGTTTACGAGTCGGTTTACTGAGTTACGCATATCTTTTAAAATTCTGATGTCCTCAAAGAACAATACAGCATGATGAGCGCCGATCAGAGTAAGGAACTCTGAAATCTTTTCGCCATCCTTTAAATAGATGATGTACCCTTTTTTACGTTCAAGAACTTTTGCTTTAAGTTCAAAGGTGTTCATCAGTTCAGCTAATGCAACCGTATGCTCTTCATACATCGAGAATATTTCTAAGTGATAGCTTGTCTCTGGGTGGTTTACGGACCCACCTGCTAAGAAAGCCCCTCTCATGTATGCACGGCGGCAGCAGCTTTTCTTATTAAATTCCTCTGCAATGTTGCGGGTAAACGTAAAAGCTCCGTCAATAATCTTCAAATCTTCCAACAATGCTCTTGATTCTTCTGAAACACGTACAATGTAGACATTATTCTTTTTCAAGCGCATCTTTTTTCGTACTAATAGCTCTACGTGATAAGGATATACACGTTTGATCAACGTATAGATTCTTCTTGCAATAGCAGCATTTTCAGTCGGGATATCGAGAATCAATTTTCTGTTGCTGAAAGAGATGGAACCATTCATTCGAATTAAGGCAGCTAACTCTGCTTTTTTACAGCAATCTTTCAGTTCAAGCTGCGTTAATTCTTTTTTTGTATCTGCAGCAAAAGACACCTGCATCACCACCTCTCTTCCATCCATTTCAATCCGTATTCTATTTTTCTATAAGTCCTAACAATAAATCAGAAACACGCTGTGCATCGTGTCTGACAAGCGTTCCGTATTGAATAATGTTGTCGCACAACAAACCGATGCCGAACGACTTTAACCGTTCCTCATCATACTGAACTTGTGATGCGCCTTCTTCCAAGTATAGATCCAAATATTCTGGTGGAATCTTTTCATTGTTTGCGATAACAACGTCAATAAAATTGTGCCCAACATGATCGATTAATGCCTGAATATGATCACCAGCTGTGTAACCAGTTGTCTCACCAGGCTGTGTCATCACATTACACACATAAACTCTAGGAGCCGTTGCCTCACGGATGCTATTAGAGATTCCGTTTACTAGAAGGTTCGGCAGGATGCTCGTATACAAACTACCTGGTCCGATCACGATTAGATCCGCTTCTTGAATCGCTTTCACGCTTTCACGAAGAGGCTCGATCTTTTCATCAGATAAAAAGACGCGTTTAATTTTCTTATTCGACAGCGGGATCTTAGATTCCCCCTGAACAATCGTCCCATCTTCTAATTCGGCACATAAAATTATACTGTTTTTCGCTGCAGGGAGTACCTGACCTCTTACGTTTAAAACGCGGCTAAGTTCCCGAATTCCTGTTAAAAAATCTCCTGTAATATCGTGCATGGCAGCAAGAAGCAAGTTTCCAAGCGAATGACCCGTAATTCCGTCGCCCACTTTAAACCTATGCTGAAACATTTTTTCTACAAGCGGTTCTACTTCAGAAAGGGCGGCGATCACGTTTCTAACATCACCAGGAGGAGGCATATCATAATCCCTCCTCAACCTTCCAGAACTTCCGCCATCATCTGCAACCGTAACGATAGCAGTGATATCAACTGGATAGCGCTTTAAACCACGGAGAAGAACAGAAAGGCCTGTTCCTCCGCCAAGCACTACCACTTTCGGCTGCTTATTCATTTAAACTTTATCCTTTCCCATATCTCTGTGAGAGCTGAATGTCACATATTCTTTGGAAAGTGCATTTCCGATGTATTCAGCTAGAGCTACAGAACGATGTTTTCCGCCTGTGCACCCGATCCCGATGATCAGCTGACTCTTGCCTTCTCTTTTATATTGAGGAATCATGAACTGAAGCAGATCGAGCAGTTTTTCTAAAAACATGTTCGTTTCTGGCCACTTTAACACATACTCAGAAATATCTGCCTCAAGCCCTGTTCGCGGTCTCATATGTTCGATGTAATGCGGATTCGGTAAGAAGCGAACGTCAAACACTAAGTCAGCGTCGATCGGCATCCCATACTTAAATCCAAATGACATCACGTTGATCGTGAACGGATGAGCGGCATTTGCGGAAAAACGTTGAATGATACGTTCACGTAACTGAAGAGGCTTTAGGTCAGATGTATCTAATACTTGCTGAGCTCTTCCTTTTAGTTCTTCGAGCATCTCTCGCTCTTGCGTGATGCCTTGAAGCGGGTTTCCGCTCTTCGCTAAAGGATGAGAACGTCGCGTTTCTTTGTATCTGCGTACAAGAGTTGCATCTTTACAATCTAAATATAAAATCTGCGGCTGAACATCGGATGAGATGGCAAGTTGATCGAGCGTTGAGAACAACTGATCAAAAAATTCTCGACCACGAAGGTCCATAACAAGTGCCACCTTGTTCAGTTTACCTGCAGATTCTTGCATTAATTCTACAAATTTAGGGAGTAGTGCAGGTGGTAGATTATCAACACAGAAAAAGCCTAGATCTTCAAAGCTCTGCATGGCTACCGTCTTCCCGGCCCCTGACATTCCTGTAATAATCACCATTTGTACATCATGTCTTTCCATGCCATTTCCCCCCAGTTAGCTATGTTCCATTTTTATGCGACCCATCTTATCTTATGCAGGGTCTAAACGATAAGAAAGCAGTTCAAAATCAGGTGTATATGTGAATGTTCCAAATATCATGTTGCTGCCACTCGTCATATAGTCAAGAATGTGATGGTCTCCTGGCGCCATTGGAAGTTCACGAACTTCTTCAACCGGCTTCCAAGAAAGAATCCCTTCTTCACATTCATCTAATGCAACACCTTCTGAGTCTGTTGCAAAAAAGGTAAACATCATCCACTCTGAAACGATTTTGTCGCCTTCTTTAATAATAAAATTAAACACACCTTTAAGCTGCGGATTCTTCAGATAGATTCCCGTTTCTTCACGGTACTCTCGTATTACAGAATCACGGATAGATTCGGTAGACTCCATCTTTCCGCCTGGTGCTACCCACCAGCCCCGTCTAGGCTTTTGAAGTAAAAGCACTTGATTATCTCTTATTAACACACAGTTTGTTACTCTTTGCACTTGTTTTCACCTCAGGGCTATGTCCTACTTGTTAGTATACTAAATTATGTAACCCCTCACAATACAGAGGCCTCAAGGGTTTGACGTATTTTAGCATTCTAATTTATGGTATTTCACTTTTCTTATTATGTGAAAAAAGAACCTATTAAATGAGTTTGAAATCTCAGTGATGTTTTTGAAAGTAGCTGTTTTCCGTTCCAGGTACTCGCTTTCCGCGGGGCAGGCGATGAGCCACATTCGTACGTTTCACGTATAAGTGTCTCACCTGCCCGTCTGTCCCGCAGGAGTCTCGCACCCTACACTTCAAACAGTTTGTCTATGATGAGAACACAAATAAGGGAAAAAAAACTTCCGAGTGTGAGCCTTTTCCATGCTCTATAAAAAAACAAAAAAAGGACACGAAGCATAGCTCCGTGTCAAAGTCTTGCCTTTATAAAAAGGGGGTCAATTTCTTATTTTTAATATACCCCACAATTATTTCATCACTGTTACAATCACATTAATTGGAAGTTACGTTTTTTAACTTCTCCGTTAAAGTTTCTACGTAGTGCTGAGCCGCTTGTGCAGCGATACTTCCATCACCTGTAGCTGTAACGATTTGACGAAGTGTTTTTTCACGAATATCGCCTGCTGCAAAGATACCAGGAATTCTAGTTTCCATCTGTTCGTTCGTTTCTACATAGCCATTTTCATTCGTGATGCCAAGATCTTTAAACGCAGCGTTAAGTGGCAGCATTCCGATATAGATGAACACACCATCTGCTGAGAAGTCTTGTTCTTCTCCAGTTTCAGAATGAACTAACGTCACTTTGTTCACTTTGTTGTTTTCACCGTGAATCTCTTTAACGGAATGATTCCAGATGAAATCGATCTTTTCGTTATCAAACGCACGTTGTTGAAGGATCTTTTGTGCACGAAGTTTGTCACGTCTATGAACGATCGTTACTTTAGAAGCGAAACGAGTCAGGTAAACACCCTCTTCAACAGCTGAGTCACCACCGCCGACAACGACTAATTCACGGTTCTTAAAGAACGCTCCATCACAAACCGCACAATAAGAAACACCGCGTCCAGAGAATTCTTTTTCTCCTGGAATGCCTAGCTTCTTATATTCAGCACCTGTTGAGATGATGATTGAACGCGCTTTGTACGTTTTGCTACCGGCATGAATCGTCTTGTACTCTTCTCCATCAACGATTTCTTTTACATCACCATAAGCGTATTCAGCACCGAATTTTTTTGCGTGCTCAAACATTTTGTTTGAAAGTTCTGGTCCAAGAATGTGATCAAAACCAGGATAGTTTTCTACATCTTCCGTATTAGCCATCTGTCCGCCAGGGATACCTCTTTCAATCATGATCGTATCCAAGTTCGCGCGTGATGTATAAACCGCTGCAGTCATACCAGCTGGTCCTGCACCAAGAATAGCTACATCATAAATTCTTTCTTCAGTCATTAATGCCCACTCCTTATATAAGGAAATTCTTATTTACTATATCTCTATCCTATTCGCACATAGGAGTAAAGTCCATCATTCTGCTCAAACGTTGCGATTCACCCAACCGATAAGTTTTTTTATCCGTAGTGACAAAACAGAAACGGTGATTTCGTATTGCTCAGCAATCCCTTTTTGGGTGGAACGCCCTTTTTGCTTACGAGCTAAGTGATCGATTGCCGCAGCAATTGCTTTTTGGTTATCAAAGATTCGCTCACCTGTCATTTCTGCAAACTTAATAGCTTCTGCCCAATAAAACAATACGTGCTCGTCAAGTGCAGAACCCCTCTCTTTTACAGAAAGAAGAACATCCAGTGCCATACTGATTATCTCAGATGCTGTACCCACTTCTACAGAAGTGTCATCATGAACAAGTTTCACAGCTCGTTCTGGCTGATGTTCAAGCATAATCGTTGCCGCAATTTCTTTTACAAGTAACGACTCTTCTTTTCTAAGACAAAAATCACGAAGCGTCTCATAAGCCTCTTCATTTTTATTCCCTCTGAGAAGAATTAAATGCGTAATTTTGTTTTTTTCCAGTCCTTTACGAACCTGTTGGATATGTTCCATCGCTTTCACTTGGCGATCTTTTTTTGGTTTGTTCTGATTGTTAGTTGGAATGCGATATTGATAATCCCCGCCTGTTATTGTCAGCTCATCGTTCTGCGCCTTTTCCATATAAAAAGGAGCCACGTGACCTTCAGGATCAAGATCGATCACCTTTTTCCAAGTTTTAATTGAAAGGTCCTTTTGTCCAAGTGCAAAGTACGACACCGCCAGCATATGTGTGGTCACGGGATCGTATACAAATGACGATTTTCTAAGAGACTGAAGCCATTTATTCGCATACAAATGCTCTTCTAATAAACCGAATGTATTCCCCAACTTATAACGATGTTCAGGATGCATCGGATGCACGGTTTTTAATCGCTCAACAAGCTTAGCACCAGGTTCATCCATCCCTAAATGGAACAGAAAAATAGCAAGATTGCATAATGCATTTAAGTTACCAGGATTCTTATCCAAGACATCTTGAAGAACATCCATCGCTTCATCAAACTCGCTCTTATAAAAATGAGTGAGTGCTAAGTTATTATACGCCGCCCAAAACTTAGGGTGATTGGAAATGATCTCTCTTAACTGTTGCTGTGCAAGTGGTAGATCTCCTCGCTCGATCGACTGCCTTGCTTCATCATGAAGCTTGATCAGCTCTTCTTCTGTCGAAAGTGGCAGACTGGAAGACTTGCTTCCTGTTTCCAATGAGATAAGATCTAACAGTTCTTGTGTATCTTCCACAAATTCACCATCAGGATCAATTGCTATATATAAACGAGCATGTTCTTCGGCATCAATATACATGCCTAAGTGCGCATAATTATTCGCAAGAAAGAAATGACACTCTGAAAGGTCTGAACCAGACTGTTCGAGAGCATTCAGCAAGTACTTATTGGATTCTTCATATTCACCGATCTCAGCGAGCGTAGAAGCAAGCTGACATAAAAAAGAGGGCTCTTCCGGCTGGAAAGTAACGGCCCGTTCAAACATTTTTTTTGCTGTATATAGATCACGCCTGTTATAGGCTTTTATTCCTTTTTCAAAAAAGTAATCCCCATCTTGGATAAAGGGAAGAACACGGCCGCTAGCTGCACTGGCCCGTTTTTGTTTATGCATATTTGGTTCCTCCATCTACTTATGTAAACTTATATACTTCTATATCGTTCCGTTTACAAAGTTTTCAACCAAAAAATTATAACACAGGCTAAAAAGACTAACACCCCTTAGACTGTAAATAATGTGCAGGAAACTTTCGACAAAAAATGATTAAAGCGTGACAAGATGTATGAGTCATGGGGTCCGAAGTTTGAGTGTTATGCGAAAAATTTTCCGAAACTCTTGGTGTAGGGATTATCAAAGATTTCTATTCGCTCGTAACTCGGTAATTGATCCGAGATTTCTGGGAATTGCTCAGAAATTATTGGAATCGCTCATAAAACTCTGCAATCGCTCATAAATCTCTGCAATCGCTCATAAATCTCTGCAATCGCTCATAAATCTCTGCAATCGCTCATAAATCTCTGCAATCGCTCATAAAACCCCTCTAATGAAAGGAAAATACAAAAAAACAACCGAGATGACCATCTCAGTTGTCATTTTTCGTATGTCTTTCTTTCAGTGTAGCTAAAATCTCGTCTAAAGGTACCTTTTGCTCCTGCAGCAGTACTAAAACATGATAGAAAAGATCAGAAACTTCCCATTTCAGTTCTTCCGCATCACGATTTTTTGCAGCGATGATCACTTCGCCAGCTTCTTCTCCAACTTTCTTCAGAATCTTATCGACTCCATGTTCAAAAAGATAGGTTGTGTAAGCTCCTTCTGGCATCTCATGTTCGCGTTTCGCGATAATCTCTTGCAGTTCTGTCAGAATTCTATAACGATCCGGATTTGGTGCATCAACTCTCTCATCCACCTCAAAAAGCTTTTCTGAAAAGCAGCTATATGTGCCCGTGTGACAAGCTGGACCTTTTGGCTCTACAAGTACGACCAAAGCATCTTGATCACAATCATAGCGGATACTCCTAACTTTTTGTGTATTTCCGGAAGTTTCACCTTTGTGCCATAATTCTTGACGTGATCTTGAAAAGAATACCGTTTCACCAATTTCGATCGTTTTTTCGAGCGATTCTCGGTTCATAAATGCGACCGTTAGTATCTCTTTTGATTGAACATCCTGGACTACAGCAGGAATCAGTCCTTTATCATCAAATTTCAGTTTTTCTAAATTCATCGAACAGGCACCCCTAACTTTCGCAAATCTGCTTTTACCTCTGTGATCGATGTTTCTTTATAATGAAAAATACTTGCAGCAAGTGCCGCGTCCGCTTTTCCAATCGTGAATGCATCATTAAAATGCTCTGACGACCCTGCACCGCCTGACGCGATAACAGGAACGGTTACTGCCTCACTGACTGCTTTCGTTAGCTCCAGATTAAATCCAGACTTTTCTCCATCTTTATCCATACTGGTCAACAGAATTTCTCCAGCACCCCGATTTACTGCCTCTCGCGCCCATTCAGTGACTTCCCATTGAGTGGGCTTGCGACCTCCATGCGTATACACGCGCCATGATTTTAACTCTTCGTCATACTTTGCATCGATCGCCACTACGATGCATTGAGCGCCAAAATAATCCGATCCTTCTGTGATTAATTCTGGTCGTAAAACCGCTGCAGTATTTACAGAAACTTTGTCAGCTCCAGCGCGTAATACACGTTTCATATCTTGGAGTTTATTGATACCGCCACCAACAGTAAAAGGTATCGCGAGTTCTGCTGCTACTCGTTCGACGACTTCGATCATCGTGTCCCGCCCTTCGTGACTAGCAGAGATATCAAGAAACACGAGCTCGTCTGCTCCTTCTTCATCATAAAATCGTGCCAGTTCAACAGGGTCACCGGCATCAACTAAGTTCAGAAACTGAATGCCTTTAACCACTCTTCCTTCCTTAACGTCCAGACATGGAATAATTCTTTTTGTAAGCATTATTTCACACTTCCTAACGCTTCTGGCAGAGTGAATCGATCTGTATAAAGAGCTTTTCCTATGATCGCACCAGCGATGTTACGTTCATCTGCTTTTAAAAGAACAAGATCATCGATCGAGCTTACACCACCAGAGGCAATCACTTCTTTTCCAGTGACACTCGCTAATTCTCCAATTGCTTCAACGTTTGGTCCCTGCAGCATACCGTCTTTTGAGATGTCAGTGAAAATAAACGTCTCTGCACCTTCTTCTACTAATCTTTTCGCTAGATCAACAGCTTTAATATGTGACGTTTCGAGCCATCCTTCAGTTGCTACAAAACCATCACGAGCATCAAGTCCGATCGCCACTCTTGATCCACCGTATCGCTGTAACGCTTCTCGAACAAACTCTGGATTCGAAACGGCGGCACTTCCTAAGATCACACGATCAATACCAGCGTCTAGATAAAATGAAACGTCTTCCATCGAACGGATACCTCCACCGATCTGGACCTTTGCAGATAGTTCTTTTGCAACTCTTAATACGTGCTCGTGATTGATCTTCTTCCCATCTTTCGCGCCATCAAGATCTACCATGTGAATCCATTCTGCACCTTGATCTGCAAACTGTTTTGCCATATCAAAAGGAGAATCTCCATAGATCGTTTCTTGGTCATAATCACCTTGCATCAACCTAACGCATTTTCCATTACGCATGTCGATCGCCGGATACAATACAAATTCATTCATCTTTGTTTTCCCTCCTCAACAAAACGGCAAAAGTTTTGCAGCATGCTCATGCCAGTCACCGAACTTTTTTCAGGGTGAAACTGGGTCCCCATAATTTTACCGCTTCCAACTACAGCTGGAACTTCAACGTCTTCGTATTGTGCGACCGCGGCAAGCACCTCTTTATTTTCAGTCTGTACAACAAAGGAATGGACAAAATAAACATGTCCTTCGTCGATACCTTTTATTAACGGCTGATCACTCTGCAAAAAGTTTAGATCGTTCCAGCCCATGTGAGGCACTTTATAGGAGCGTCCGTCCCTTGTTGTGCCTGTAAATCTCTCTACTCTACCAGGAAGTAGTCCAAGTCCTTTCGTTATTCCGTTCTCGCTGCTTCCTTCAAAAAGGAGCTGCATGCCTAGACAGATGCCCATTAAAGGCTTACCGCTCTGAGCTTCTTTTTTTATAAAATCAGCGAGACCCGTCTTCTCTAACTCCGTCATCGCATCTTTAAAAGAACCAACTCCCGGTAGTAAAAGCCCATCCGTTTTTTGAAGTTCTTCTATATTTCCTGAAAGAATATAGGGCTGATTGATTCTTTTTAATGCAGAACAGACAGAGTGCAGATTGCCCATTCCGTAGTCAATGATTCCGATCATTTTTATAACATTCCTTTCGTAGAAGGCACTCCTTTTACACGAGGGTCTATCTGTGTAGCTTCATCAAGCGCTTTTGTAAAAGCTTTAAAAATAGCTTCTATAATATGGTGTGTGTTCGTGCCATAATGAACGATTACATGAAGGTTCATTCTCGCTTCCAACGCAAGCTTCCAGAAGAATTCATGTACGAGTTCTGTATCAAACGTTCCTACTTTTTGACTTGGGAATTCTGCACGAAATTCAAGATGAGGACGATTGGAAAGATCGATCACGACTTGAGCGAGCGTCTCATCCATCGGTACGAACGCATTGCCGTATCGCTTGATTCCTCGCTTGTCACATAAAGCTCCCTGAATCGCTTGGCCAAGGCAGATGCCAACGTCTTCTGTTGTGTGATGGTCATCGATTTCCACATCTCCCGCAGCGTTTACCGAGAGATCGAAATGCCCGTGACGTGCGATCGCGTCTAGCATGTGGTTTAAGAATGGGACAGGCGTTTGAATATCTGCTTGTCCTTCTCCATCAATATTTAGAGATAAAGTGATCTGTGTCTCTTTAGTATTTCTTTCGATCGTATGTTGTCGCACTTGATTTTCCATCTATTTATCCTCCAGTCGAACATCAATTGCTCTCGCATGTGCTTCAAGTCCCTCTAGGCGAGCAAATGCTGATATTTTCTCTCCGTTTTCTTTTAGTGCTTGTTCACTATATCGAATCACACTTGATTTTTTCGTAAAATCATCTACGTTAAGCGGACTTGAAAAACGCGCTGTCCCACTTGTCGGAAGAACATGATTGCTTCCTGCAAAATAATCCCCAACAGGCTCTGAGCTGTATTCTCCAAGAAAAATCGCACCTGCGTGTTTTATTTTTCCGAGAAGACTCATCGGATCTTTCGTCATGATCTCAAGGTGTTCGGGTGCGATCTGGTTGATCACATCTGCACCTTCTTCAAGCGAATTCACGATATATATGCTTCCATGATCTCGAATCGCTTCTGTCGCGATATCTTTTCTTGGGAGCTCAGATAGTTGTGACTCTACTTCCGTTGCAACTTCTTCTGCTAACACTTTTGAAGTTGTAACCAATACCGCTGCTGATCGGGGATCATGTTCGGCTTGTGATAAAAGGTCTGCCGCAATGTAACGAGCGTTTGCTGTTTCATCCGCAAGAACGGCGATTTCACTTGGACCTGCGATCATATCAATGTCACATACACCAAAAACTTCGCGTTTTGCGAGCGCAACGAATATGTTACCCGGACCAACGATTTTGTCCGTTTTGGGAACCGATTCCGTTCCATATGCAAGTGCGCCGATCGCCTGTGCGCCACCGATTTTAAACATCCGTTTGACTCCGGCAATTGAAGCGGCCGCCAATACAGCAGATGGAAGTTTTCCATCTTTTCCTGGCGGTGACACTAGGACGATCTCCTCTACGCCAGCAACAACGGCTGGTATGACGCCCATCAACACAGATGACGGGTAAGCAGCTGTTCCTCCTGGAACGTAAACACCGACTGAATCAAGAGGTGTTACTTTTTGACCTAATAATGTTCCGTCTTCACGGGTGAAGAACCATGATTGTCGTCTTTGCTTTTCGTGATATTCACGAATGTTGTCTGCTGCTTCTGAAATAATATCTATCAATTTAGGATCAAGTGAAGAGATCGCTTCATCTATTTCGTTCATTGTTACTTCTAGAGTTGAAAGAGATACACCATCAAATGTCTCCGTATATTCAAAAAGGGCTTCATCACCCTTTGTTTTTACATTTTGTAAAATATCAAGAACTGCTTTTCTCTGCTTCTCCGTGTTTTGTTCAACACTTCTCACTAAGGTTTTCAGTTCCGTTACAGGTTGTATCTTCATTGACCTTCCTCCTTGCTCTCAACAAGTGTTCGAAGTCGCTCAACCAGATCGTTGATGCGTGCAGCATGAAGTCTGTAGCTAGCGGGATTCACGATCAATCTCGATGTAATTTCAGCTATTTTCTCAAGTTCAACCAGACCGTTTTCTTTTAACGTCCTCCCCGTCGAAACGATATCAACGATTCGATCGGCTAGCCCAATGAGTGGAGCAAGTTCGATCGATCCGTTTAATTTGATCACTTCTACTTGTTGACCCTGCTCTCTAAAATAATGAGATGCAACATTCGGATATTTTGAAGCAATCTTTGGTGCAACTCTCTGATCATGTCCGTTCGGAAGTCCTGCAACTGCGAGATAGCATTCTGAGATTTTCAGGTCAAGGACTTCGTAAACATCACGCTCTTCTTCAAGCATCACATCTTTTCCCGCGATTCCAATATCAGCTACTCCATGCTCCACATAAGTCGGAACATCCATCGGTTTTGCCAGAATAAACCGAAGACCCGCTTCTGGTGCATCGATGATTAATTTTCTTGATTCATCAAACTCTGGAGGCAGCGGATATCCAGCTTGTCTAAGAAGATCGACTGCTTCTTCAAATATTCGCCCTTTAGGCATTGCCATCGTTAAGACCGTACTCATGAAAAGTCCTCTCCTTGCTTTGTTCCGATTAAATAAAGAACATCATCAAATCGTTTGCTGAATTCATCCACATTTTTTACTCCGGATAGATTCTGCATCACTACACGCTTGCCTTCACTGCGCATGTTTCTTGCCAGCTTTAGCGCTTCTTTTCTTCTCTCATTCGTGTACAGAATGCATTGTCTCTTTGTATCATCCTTTTTCTTTCCTAACGCTTCTACAAAATAGTCCATTCGAATCGCAAAACCAATAGCGGGTGCTTTTCGATCAAAACGACTGAGCAGATCGTCATAACGTCCTCCGCTTGCGATCGGCGCCCCGATACCTGCACCGTACCCTTCAAACACAATTCCGGTGTAATAACTCATATGACTGAACAACGTAAAATCAAAGACAATGTTTTGTGCCGCATCGTAATCTTCTAAGAGATCGTACAGATTTTTTAATTCTTGCAAGGTCTGCTGTCCTCTTCTGTTCGGGTTTAATGAAGATGCTTCTTCGAGTACTTCAATCCCGCCTCTTAAATCCAACAATTTCAATAATCGCTGTGTATCAATAGAAGAAAGAGGCAGCTTTTTCACATGTGATGTGTAACCCACATAATTTTTTTCGTTTAAATAACGCAACAGATCCGCTGCTCGGTCATCATTTCCTAAAATTTCAGAAAGAAGTTCTTGCACAAATCCGATATGTCCGACAGCCACAGTAAATGAAGCAATCTCGCTCTTTTTGAACACTTCAGACATAAGAGCTAGGGCTTCAGCTTCAGCGCTTGCTGTACCTTCACCAATCAATTCGATACCCACTTGTTCGAATTCAGCCGGCCGGCCCCCTTCTCGCTGTTGCGCTCTGAAAACGGGAGAACTGTATGCTAGGCGAAGCGGGTAAGCTACCTGCTTCATGCTTGATGACACGACCCTTGCGATCGGGGCAGTCATATCTGGTCGCAAAACCAATGTTTTTCCTTCCATATCAAGCAGCTTGAACAGTTGTTGATCTAAGATTGCCGAAGCTTCACCGACTGTATCGTGATATTCCAAAGTAGGAGTCTGAATGAATTGATAACCCCAAGACTCCATCTCTTGTTTAATTCTATTTTTTATATCTTCATTATTCTGATAAAAGGCAGGAAGTGTATCGCGCATACCTGCTGGTTTTTCAAAAACAAACGGTTTTGACATGATCTTTCATCCTTTATTTATGAAATGAATAGATTAATTTTTGTTTTTTTGAATAAAGCTTGGTGAGAAACCAAAATTTCAACACGACACTTTAGTTCGCTAACATACTACCATGATAAAGATTTAGTAGTTAGTCTACACGTCCTTGTCGAAACTGTCAACCAATTCACACAAAATCTTGTTTCCTTATTCAGAGTTAAGAAAACAGATTTCAGGGAATAGTATGTAAAAATAAAATACATAGAAGGGATGGAATGCGTCTTGTTTAATCGCATCTTTTTTATTGCCATCATCATCGGCGTACCGCTATCCGTTATCGGCAGCATCTTACATTGGCCTGCTGTTTTACTTTTTGTAATCTATTGTGCAACGATCATCGCACTAGCCGGTTATATGGGACGCGCCACGGAAAGCTTAGCTATCATTGCAGGTCCAAGAATCGGCGGTTTGCTCAACGCCACTTTTGGTAATGCGGTCGAGCTCATCATTTCAATCTTTGCACTAAAAGCAGGTTTGATAAGTGTAGTATTAGCGTCTTTGACTGGTTCTGTACTCGGAAATCTTTTACTAGTCGGAGGCTTGTCTTTCTTCATAGGTGGTTTAAAGTATAAACAGCAAAAATTCAACGTTTATGATGCACGCCATAACGCGGGGCTGCTGATTTTCGCTGTTGTAGTCGCTTTTGTTTTCCCTGAGGTCTTTTCTTATAAACTGAACGACGCCGATTCACTCACCTTAAGTGTATGGGTATCTGTAATCATGATTGTTCTTTACGTGGCTGCACTTTTGTTCAAGCTCGTTACTCACCGCGGTGTGTATCAATCCGAACATGATGTGGCTCATGGAGATGAAACAGCAGAATGGAGTAAGTGGAAAGCTCTAATTGTCCTTGCTCTAGCTACTCTTGCTGTTGCTTATGTTTCTGAAAAGCTCGTTCATACTTTTGAAGAAGTAGGAAGAACACTCGGCTGGAGTGAAGTGTTCATCGGAATCATCATCGTTGCAATCGTCGGAAACGCGGCTGAACATGCTTCAGCAATCATCATGGCATATAAGAACAAAATGAATGTTGCTGTAGAGATCGCAATCGGCTCAACACTTCAGATCGCGATGTTTGTCGCTCCACTACTAGTATTGGTTTCGTTATTTTTTGAAAAATCGATGGCACTCGTCTTTACTCTTCCTGAACTTGTCGCGATGGTACTCGCTGTATTTTTAACCATCTCGTTAACAAGTGATGGCGATACGAACTGGTTTGAAGGGCTTACCCTCCTTGCAGCTTACTTGATCATGGGAGTTGGGTTTTATCTTTTATAAAGGCTGTTTAGTATTCATTGTTGCTTTTGAAAGCAGTTGATTTTCATTCCAGGTTGCTCGCTTTCCGCGGGGCAGGCGGTGAGCCAAATTAACTTCTTGGACTGCTCGACATTAGAGGATCCTTGTTTCTGCGTCTAAAAGTTAAGGCTACCGGATTAAGCTTCCTCGTCGCATGCCTTACGAGATGTATTTCAAGTGGTAGGCACGCACCTTACATTACAATCACCAGTCAAAGAAATAAAAAAATTCAAAAGCCAAAGAAGTATGTAAAAAAGAAATGTAGTATAGGACCAGTGCAGGGAGGAACCCTTCACTGGTTTTTTATATGAAACAAGCAAATTAGGAATAAAAAAGGCTAAAGTTTGATAAAGTTTAGAATAGAGGACAAGTTTAAGGTGGGTGTTACGATGGAGGATTATATAACGATCGGATCTTTTTCTGTAAAGATGGTTTGGCTAGCAATTGTAGGATCTGCATTAATCGCGTATGGCATATTGTACGTAAAGGTAAGAGAAGAAACTGATAAAAAGCAGCTGTTAGACGTATTGAGTAATGCGGTTGGAATATTTCTATTGGTTTGGAAGTTCAGTTATGCTGTTCTACATCCCCTACTGATCATTGAACACCCGTCGAGTATCTTGTATTTTAATGGAGGAGAAACAGGAATCGTTCTAGGAATCATCGGTTCAATTCTTTATATTCTTGGGGCCGCGAGTAAGCGTGAGCTTGATAGAAGCAGGGTATTTTATATCGGTATATTAGGGTTAACTTTATACTTCGCTGCTTATTATGGTGCGCATTTTGCGTCGACTACACTCTTAGCTGACGGTTTGGTCTCCTTGTTCTTTTCTATCTTGTCCCTTTACTTATATACGAAAGGTTCGTTTGAGATCAGAAAAACCGTTCTGTCTATGTTAGTCACTGCACTCTTCTTTTCCGTTCTAACAAATTCCCCGCTCAGTGGACAGAAATCAAGTGAAGAAGCCGTAGAAGCAGCATCCTACGGTATCAAAAAAGGGGACCGTGCACCGAATTTTGAATTAAAAACGATCGAAGGCGAAACCGTAAAGCTATCAGATCTTAAAGGTAAGGTCGTATTCGTAAACCTGTGGGCTACATGGTGTCCACCTTGTCGTGCGGAAATGCCGGAAATGGTACGTTTCTATAGAGACCACTCCTCTAAGAAAGTAGAAATCTTAGCTGTAAACTTAACAGACAGTGATTCCGAGAAGGAAGTAAAAAAGTTTGCGCAAGCGTACAAGCTGAACTTCCCCGTTCTATTAGATCCAGACGGTAAAGTCGGAAATACGTACAAAACGGTCACGATTCCGACTACTTTTATTATTAATAAAAAGGGAATCATCGAGCAAAAACATATTGGTCCGATGAGCTACGATATGATGGAAGAATTTTATAAGAATGCTCAATAAATGAAGGTTCTACGAAAGAAAACTGGCTACATTCCCTGTTCGTGTGGGGTATCAGCCAGTTTTCTTTCGATACATAGATGTAAAAGTGCACAATTTCACGGTAATCTCTTTTTTATTCACGGTAATGAACATTATATTCACGGATAGCATACATAATTTCACGGATAAAATTATTTATCCGATTTTCGACACACCTCGACAGCCTCACCTAGATCTTCTCAAACAAATAGAGCTTCGCGTTTTCGGGTCTGCCTAATCTTGGTCCCTTAAATCCTCTACGGATCAATTCTTTTCTCATAAACATCATGAGTCCACCATGACTTACGATCAATGCATTTTCTTTGTTTTCTTCTAATATGCGGTCAACGATCTTTGACACACGCATTTCTACATCCGTTCTACGCTCAAGCTGTGATTTGTGGTTAAAGAACCATGCTGTTCGGATGCAAAGAGGATATAGAATCATCGGAATCTTAATGTCTCTTTTAAAAAATGGATAGACAGGAATCTCACGAAGATCATCCGTTCTGATCAGTTCACCTCTGTAAATCTTACCTGCTGTATATTCTGCACGACGAACGGTGCTCGAATAGCAGGTGTTCCAATTGATTCCGCCTAGGTCAACGTCTGTTTCTTCTACATCAGACGCTTCGTATTCTTTCAACCACTGATCAAATTCAGAGGGCGTGATCCATTTTTCAGTCGGATAGCCTCTTTTGACTTTGAAATGACGTACCATTCCTATCTTCATCACTGATCACCGCTTTCTACCTTTATGTGTGTTGCGTATTTTCTGCGATCTCTTTTAGCGCTCTTGCCCGTCCTACTAGAAAATTCGTCATGTACTTCTCTAGGAACAACCAATCAGCTAATCTTCCAATCACGCCAAACGGAGATCTATAATGAAAATGATCTACCATAATGGTGCCGTTCTTCTTCGGTTCGAACGTATGGGTATGTACGAATGAATGGAAAGCACCTTTCACCATCACATCTACAAACATATGCGGCCTCTCCATCTCAATAATTTTTGCAGTCAGCTTTTGTTTTACGCCAAGATGAACGGCTTCCCACGTTACATAATCGCCCTTTTCCATATAACCTGACGTTACTCCGTCGACCGCTCTTTCTCTTGTATGAGAGGTCGTTTCAGTATGTATTTCTACGTTTCGAGCAAGATCAAAGCAGACTTCTGCAGGAGCACGTACAAATTCTCGATGTATAATAATCGGCATATAACGATGACTCACTTTCTATGGATGTAATAAAACAACACCTCAAGTAATGAGGTGTCCAACAGTATATGATTCTTTAATTATTCTCTGCATAGAATAAAATTCCTTCCCTAACATGCTCACTATAAAACGAGAGCAACTCAAGTATTGAATAATAGTTTCTATAGTCTTCTGTGATTCCGAACACATCTTTTATATACAGTGTTCCGAGCTGTTCTTTTTTATCGTATAGAATCAATCCGTAAACATCTCTTAACGTAAAGATTACCGGGCAGCCCTTATTTAGTTCACGAACAAACTGCTCTGTGCTGTCAATCGGTTGTAATGAATTTTCCGGATAAAGCGATCCTAAGAACCAAAGCTTCACTCTATCTTTTATCCTCATATCCGTCACCCCGCTTATACCATCATATGCGGAGGCTGCTATCAAGAGTGAATTCTTTTTAAACAATTGTTTAATCACATAACTTTTTTTCGAGTACAATTTTATGTAACCCATTCTTATTCGTATACGTTTCCTTCACATCAAACCCATTTTTAATATTTAAAAGCAACATGTGGCGCCACTTATTCATCGTTTTGGTTCGAACAACAGAATACCCTTTCATTTTCAGATACTCATGCTGTTGTTTCATTAACTTCGAAGCTACTCCTTGCCCCCTATAAACAGGGTCGACTCCGCCTAGCCAACTATAATAAGTGTTATGATCGATTTCATAGCCCATTTTATAGCCAACTACCTTTGAATGATGAATAGCTGTAACGATTGTTAGTTTATTCTTCAATTTCATATTAAAAAGGAGATCGTCATTTGATGCACCAAAGATTTTTTCATGTAGCTGAAGGATTCGCTTCAATAGATCCTCTTCTGGCATTCCTTCAAGAATCATGAATTCCATTCTACAGTCCTCCCCTATCAGTAACTTTATTCTAAGAAAAAACTGACCAAATCAGCAATTAAATCCGCTATTTGGTCAGTCCATATCCTCACTATTAACTTACTAATCTTTTCGTTTCTTCAAACTCTTCTTGAATACTTGCACTTGGTTCTTTTGTCATTAAGCTAACTACTACGATCGTTAGTGTACATGCAATGAATCCAGGAATGATCTCATATACATCAGCCATAGCCGGGATGAGTTCCCAAACGATAACAGTAACAGCTCCTACAACGATACCCGCAAAAGCAGACCATTTCGTCATTCTCTTCCAATATAGACTCAGCAATACTACCGGACCGAATGCTGCACCAAACCCCGCCCAAGCATAACCTACAAGATTTAGGATCGTTTCACTTGGATTAAGAGCCATCACAAATGCAATAACGGCTACAGCTAAAACTGCCAAACGCCCTACTAACACGAGTTCCTTATCAGATGCAGAACGTTTTACGAATGCTTTGTAAAAGTCTTCTGTTAAAGCACTAGATGTTACGAGCAATTGAGAGGAGATTGTACTCATAACTGCCGCTAAGATCGCAGCAAGCAAGAATCCCGTAATGATCGGGTGGAACAATACTTCAGATAATAAGATAAATACCGTTTCAGCTTTTGCTTCCCCTAAAGGAGCACCTGCTTGGTTGAAATAAGCAATCCCCACAAGACCTGTGAACATCGCTCCAACGATCGAGAAGACCATCCAACCCATCCCGATTCTTCTTGCGCTCTTCATCTCTTTTACAGACGAGATCGCCATAAAACGAACAATGATATGCGGCTGGCCGAAGTATCCTAATCCCCATGCTAATAAGGAGATGATACCGATCAAGCTTGTTCCCGTAAAGGCATCAAGCAGAGTCGGACTGATGCTTTCGATCTCGTTAAACGAAGCATCCCATCCGCCAACTTTTAGAATCGCAACGAATGGTACAAGGATCAACGCTACAAACATGATCGCTCCTTGTACGAAATCTGTATAACTTACCGCTAAGAAACCGCCGAATAAAGTATAGATAATAACTACTCCAGCTGTAAGCAAGATTCCCCACATGTAATTCAGACCGAATGCTGTCTCGAATAATTGTCCGCCCGCAACCATTCCTGATGATGAATAGAATGTAAAGAATATCACGATAACTAACGCTGACGTAATACGCAGTATGCGAGAAGTATCTTTGAATCGGTTCTCAAAATAATCTGGAATCGTAATCGAGTTGTTCGCTACTTCCGTATACGTTCGTAAACGCGGTGCTACAAAGAGCCAGTTCAGATACGCTCCTGCACAAAGTCCAATCACGATCCATCCAGCACTTAAACCAGATACGTACATTGCACCCGGAAGACCCATCAACAGCCATCCACTCATATCTGATGCACCCGCACTTAGTGCAGTAACAGCTGGTCCAAGATTTCTTCCGCCAAGCATGTAATCGGTAAGGTTATCGGTCTTTCGGTACGCATAAAGCCCGATCAGCACCATCCCGATCATGTACACACTAATTGAAAAAATAACTCCATAATCCATATTCAGTTTTCCTCCTGCCTTTTCTTGTTGTAAAAACGCTTTCAATATTTTTAAAATTTAAAAAAGGAACATTTTTATTATAAAGACATTTTTCGACAAAAGGAATAGATTTTTTTTGGAAAGACTTCTAGTAATGGAGTTTGTTAGCTGTCAAAACAAAGTGGCATGGCACATAAGGACTATTCAATCCAGTAGTTTTGGTGCTGAATCCAAAAGTTTTGGATTGAATCCAGAAGTTTCTGCATTCAATCCAGAAGTTTTGGCTATTTATCCACGAGTTTTGGCTGTTTATCCACGAGTCTGCAATCCTCGACAAATTTCGCTGTTTGTCACTAGCCCCTAAGCCTCATACTCGCTATCCCCCACTCCCTTCACACAACAAAAAAACTGGTACCCATTCATAAGACGAGTGGGCGCCAGTTTTAACTACTTTATAATTTTTTTCGTCTTAAACGTTTGACCTTTACAAATTGATTCGTAAATAGATCCAGCTCTTCGTCTCGGTAGATGTAGAAGAACCTATGGTGATGACCATCTTTCATCTCGGCCAAATCACACTTCATATACTCATCGAGTTCCTGTCGTGTTAGTTCGACCGTATACATCTTACCATGACTCGGAATATCCAGTTGGATCTCTTCTAAAAAATGGAGTTCTTTAAATAAATAAATAGAAGTATCAAGGAGAAATTCACAGATTAAATCTTCTGTTCCAAAGTAGTGTTGAAAATGTTCGCGTGTAAACGCAATATGAGGTACGTTACGTTTGTAGGTAGAATAGTCGCCATAAAAAACCAGCTTTGCACGTTTGCTTTGAAGTTCGTAATGCTTAACAAGGCCATGTCCTTTCATTTTTGACACAGCAGTCCGGAAACGGTAGGTGTCTCGAGCTGCCAATTGTTCGGCCTTATTTTGAGGATGAGATGCTTTCGGTGCATGCTGAGACTGACAGTTGTCTTCAACGAGGTGTCCAATTTTAAACGTGTTTTTCATAAATACGATCGAGAATGATTTCCTTCTCATAGTATGCGCCTCCAGCTTTCGCTTTTTTGCCTGTATTAAGTATACGACGAAAAACAAGAAAACCCAAGAGGGGAACTTACGACAAATTTCTAGCTTTCCATTTCCCTCTTAGATCGTTCTTCTTTCGTGTAGATGACCTGCATCGGATTACCACCAACGAAAGATCCTTCTGGGACATTTTTGTG
Source organism: Fictibacillus sp. 18YEL24 (assembly GCF_015903855.1). Taxonomy (GTDB): domain Bacteria; phylum Bacillota; class Bacilli; order Bacillales; family Fictibacillaceae; genus Fictibacillus; species Fictibacillus phosphorivorans_C. The sequence goes on along the minus strand of NZ_JACZDT010000002.1, from coordinate 784,879 downwards.
GACGAGCGTTCCAGCTGATACGATCGCACCGTGACCGATCGTAACGCCTGGGAGGATCGTAGAGTTCGCACCGATCATCACTTCATCGCCCACGATTACGTCACCCAAACGGTATTCTTTTATTAAATATTCATGAGCTAATATCGTTGTATTATAGCCGATCACACAGTTCTTCCCTACTGATATGCGTTCTGGATACATGATGTCTGGCATGACCATCAACGCGAATGCTGTTCCCTCACCGACCTTCATCTTCAAAAAGGTACGGTAGATCCAATTTTTTATCGGTAGGAATGGTGTGTATCTTGCCACTTGTATCGCAATGAAATTCTTTACCACTTTCCAGAACGGAACGGTGTCATACACTTGGTACAACGAGTTTCTTCCTTTTACCGGATAACGCTCAGTATTTCGCAATTATCTCTCTCCTAAAACATCCAGCAAATCCGTCATTTCATTTAGCATGAAGTCTGGATTAAACTGCTGCAAATAATCGTTGCCACGAATGGTCCATGCTACACCAGCCGTTTGTGTGCCAGCGTTCTGACCCGCAAGAATATCATACTTGCTGTCGCCTACCATGATCGCTTGATCTGGGGTCGATCCAAGCAAGGCTAGCGCTTTTTGAACAGGCTCTGGATCTGGCTTTGCGTTTTTCACGTCATCCAGCGTAACAACCGTTTGAAAGAACTTATCAAGACCAACAAGGCGTAAGCCCATCTCGACTGTGTTTCTCATTTTTGTAGTTACGATGCCCAGTTTATAGCCCTTTTTATACAATTCTTCTACCGTTTCAAAAACTCCTTCAAACTCTGTAACAAGTTCATCATGATGTAAGATGTTATGTTCACGGTATGTTTGGACTAAGTCAGATACTTTTTCTTTATCGAACTGCTCCATCGTCTCAACGAGCGGCATCCCCATAAACGGCAAGATACTCTCACGATTGTATTGCTCTGGAAAATGCTTATTCAATGTGTATAGAAAAGAAGCGATGATCAGTTCGTTCGTATTGATTAATGTTCCGTCAAGATCAAATAGTATGGTGTTGCGTTTCATGTTGTCGTTCCTTTCTTGTTAAACGATTTTTCCGTTCAAGCTTGTTCCATACGTATGCTACTAATACGGTAAGAACGATTGCTGTCACTACTCGAATGATCAACAGCGGCAGAACCGGAATTCCTAATGGTACAAAAACAAGTGTATCCTCAACAACAGCATGGCAGCTTACGAGAAAGATAAAAGCTAGATACAGATCTTTCTTTGAGACGCCATCCTCTTTTGCAGCCTGCATCATCACACCTGCTCCATATGCAAGACCGATCGTAAGACCAGCTGCCATCGTCATGGACGTATTCTCTTTCATTCCAAGAAGTTTCATAGCTGGTGCCATCCAGTTCGAAAACTTGTTCAGCCATCCTTTGTCCTTCATAAATTGCATGATGATCATGAGCGGTATGACGATAAGTGCGAGTTGCAGAATACCGAGTGACGCTTTTTCTAACGCGGTTAGCGTGATCTCTCCCCAGCCGTTCGGAGCTGCTTCGGGCTTTGAGATAAAACCATACTGTGCTTTTTCTGTTCCGCCATCCCATAAAAGATTAATCATAAATGCAGAAAAGAGTGCCAAGCCAATTCTAACAAGTAGAATTACCCATAATTTGATGCCCACACTCGCTGCTACACCAGATTCAATAAATAGGTTGTGAGAAAAAGAAAGCATAACAGCGAGGATAAACACATCTTGCACCGTTAAAGAATCGAGAGTAAGAATCCCCCCGATTCCGGCATATAGATTCAGAAAGTTACCGAGAACGAGCGGGATCGCCGCTTCACCCGGAAGACCGATCCATTTCATGGCTGGTGCTAAAACAGCTATCAGCCAATCTAACACCGGTGTGTGACTCAACAACGTGATGAGTAAAGTGACAGGAAAAATGATCTTCCCTAGCGTCCAAGTGGTTTTCAAGCCTGCAAGTGTGCCTTTTTTTAACGTTTCCACTTTTCATTCGCCTCCTTTAACTTTCTAGATATCGTTGTTTAGCCAATCCTGCTTTTCTTCTATAGATCCAGATGATCACCGCTGCTGCAATCCAGACCAAACTGACGACTTGTGCAATACGAAGAGAAGTTCCCCAAACGATCAAGCTGTCCGTACGAAGACCTTCTACAAAGAAACGTCCGATCGAATACCAGATGATATATGTTAAGAACAATTCACCTCTGTGAAGGTTAACGCGACGCAAATAAAGCAAGATGATAACACCTACAAGGCTCCAAAGTGATTCATAAAGAAAAGTTGGATGATAATAAGTACCGTCAATATACATCTGATTGATAATAAAGTCTGGCAACATAAGTGATTCTAAAAAGTTTCGTGTCACTTCCCCGCCATGAGCTTCTTGGTTCATGAAGTTGCCCCAGCGTCCGATCGCCTGACCGAGCAAGATGCTAGGTGCTGCGATATCAACAAGTTTCCAGAATGAGATCTTCTTTACTCTTGAAAAAACGAGTGCCGTTAAGAACGAACCGATCAATGCACCATGAATCGCGATTCCGCCTTCCCATACAGCAAGAATCTTACTTGGATGGTCTTTATAAAAATCCCATTCAAACGCTACATAATAAAGCCTTGCACATAAGATGGCCACTGGCACTGCGATCATTACTACATCAACGAACGTATCCTTAGCAAGCCCGCGTCTCTCTGATTCTCTTACCGCAAGCCAAAGGCCAAGCATCGCACCAAACCCAATAATAAGTCCGTACCAATAGATCGTGAGCGGCCCTAACTCGAGTGCTACACGATTTAGAGGTTGAATCGTTTCTTCCACAGTCTACACTTCCTTCACATTCTTATAGGTCTTCTTCATCTCCAGCTTCAATTACATCAGTCAAACGGTCTGAGAATTGTTGTGCGGCATTCATGCCCATTCTCTTCAAACGAAAGTTCATCGCTGCGACTTCAATAATGACTGCTAAGTTTCGTCCAGGACGAACAGGAATCGTTAAGATCGGTATTTCCGTATCAATGATCTTTGTTGTCTCTTCTTCTAAACCTAAGCGGTCATAGACTTTTTTAGAATCCCAAGCTTCAAGATTCATAACGATTGAGATCTTTTTATAGTTGCGGATGGCTCCAGCACCGAACAACGTCATCACGTTGATGATGCCAAGACCTCGAATCTCAAGAAGATGCTGTATGAGTTCAGGTGCGCTGCCGATAAGCGTATCTTCATCTTCCTGTCTGATCTCAACCGAATCATCCGCTACTAACCGGTGCCCTCGTTTTACGAGTTCAAGCGCAGTCTCACTTTTACCAACACCGGAGTTACCAGTGATCAAAACACCGATCCCATATATATCTACTAAAACACCATGTTTAGCAGTCGTTGGCGCTAAACGACTCTCTAAATAATTCGTGATACGACTGGATAAACGCGTTGTTGTAACGGGTGAACGCATGATCGGCACTCCGCTTTTATGAGAAGCTTTCAGCAGTTCTTTAGGAACTTCGATGTCTCTAGAAACGATGATTCCTGGTGTCTCATCCGTGCAAAGTGCTGTTAAACGCTCCATGCGTGTATCAGGATCGAGCTCTGAAATAAACGAAAGCTCTGTTTTCCCAAGAAGCTGTAGTCGCTCACCTGGATAAAAGGTAAAATAACCAGCCATCTCTAGACCTGGCCGTGAGATGTCGCTCGTTCGAATCGTGCGGTGAATCCCTTCTTCACCGCTAACAAGCTCTAGATGGAATTTCTTTATGAGTTCATGAATATGTACCTTAGCCATTGGGTCCTCCTCGACATTTTTCAATGATTCTATTGTATCACTTCAACCACGGATTAACCAAAGACTACTATGAGCTTATTTCTCACTTTCCTCCCAACTGTAAACATCAACAGGTATCGTATTAAACGTTGTTTCTTTTTGGAGGGTCATCCCTAATCGAGAAGCAACAGAAATAGACTTATTATTTTTCCGCTGAATCAAGCAGATCAGACGTGTGATTCCTAATTCCTGAACAGCGTAACTTTTGAAGTGAACCGCAGCCTCTGTTGCGTAGCCGCTTCCCCAATATTCCTTCGCCAACCAATAGCCGATCTCGAATTCTTTCTTCCCATCGATCGTTTGCTGCACAATACCTGCGTGACCGATTGGAACTAGACTTTCCCTGTGCTCGATCAAAAACAATCCTCTGCCCTCACGATATCCAGGAAGAAGCCATTCTTCAAAGCTTTTCCTAGCTTCTTCTTCTGAACGAGTTACCCCTTTCCCGATGAATTGAACGACATCAGGATCTGCCCATAATGATGCAAAAAACGAAAAATCCTCAATCGTATACGGTCGGAATTTCAATCTTTCTGTTTGCAAGATTCTCAGCTCCTTCTAAATAAAAATGCCGTTTGATCGAGTTCGAAGCAAACGGCTGAAATGATTATGTTCTTATTTTACATCTATAAAAATTTTATCATGAACAGAGAGCTTTTGACTTGGTTTTGTTAAACAATCGTTTAACAGAATCTTGCCTGTTTTTATGTTTTGAGCGATCTCTGTTCTGCTCCACCCTTCAAGGTGATCTGCAAGTGTACGATCAATCCTAAAACTCCCGTTAACTGATGTTATCTTTATTTCGCATGAAGAATCCCCTCTCTTCAAGGAGGTAATCTTCTTACCGGGCTCTATCTCTATAAATGTTGTAGGAACGATCGATTGGGGATCGACATGCTCTGTGAACGATTTATAAATGTTGAGCTTTTTGTTCCAAGAATGATTTTTCTGACATTTATAAATCGCAAACTGATAGATGTTCTTTCCGTTTGCGTTGTGTCTCTGTATGGTCGTATCTGTAAAAGTGGTAACTTTCCCGCACATTTTGCACTGTTTTTTTACCGTGTCCGCTCTCATTTGTTGATTGAGTGCTAAAGCAAATTGTTGTATCTCCATTTTTTCTTCACCTCTAAAATGTAGTAGTGAAGAAATACAACTTCTATTTGATTTCTTGCAGAACGTAAAAAAGCTCCCCTAATACAAGGAGAGCTTTGAACGCAATGTTACCCGTTATAACGGACTGCAGTTCGCTGTATTTCCTCTGTAATGGGTTGTAGACAGACTTCTCCCGAGGTCAGAAACACATTGTTTCTTAACGGTTGAGAAGCGATCTAAATTGTTTTCCATTACAGATTAAATGTTGGCATACAGGTCACTTGTAGTCCTTTCTTTTAAACAGAATACCTTAATATTACTATAAAGTATAAATTTTGGAAACCAAATAATAACTGGATGAGGGGATTTCCGCTCCAGGGTACATGCTTTCCGCGGGGCCGGCGGTGAGCCCCCTGCCGCATCGCGCCTTTAGTGGTCTCAACTGTCTTGCAACAGTGGCTAGCCCCTCGAGATCAAAAGTTAAATGGTCAGAAGGCAAAGAGCGCCTTCCTGGCCCATTAATGGAACGCAATTATCACCACTGCCAATTAAAAAAGAAAAACCGGTGAGAATCCACCGGTTTTCCAAGCTTTGCATAAAAGATGTTTTTTCAACGCTCTTTTCTAAAAAATTGTTGCTTTGAACTCCTTGTCACCTTTGACAATTGATTTTAGTGGAAGGCACGAGACTCCTACGGGACAGGCGGGCAGGTGAGACACTTAAGAGTGAAACGTACGAATGTTGCTCACCGCCTGCCCCGTGGAAAGCGAGCAGCCTGGAACGGAAATCAACACTTTCAAAAGCAACTAAGTTTATGAAAACAGCCTTTTCAAAAATTTCTTTTGATCGAACTGCTACTTTAGTTTCTTTTCCGCTTCTTTTTTAAAGGCTCCAAAACAAAATTCGTCAGGAACATATTTAGAAGTGAAATGATGACTGCAGCGAGTAATGCCATACCGAATCCATCAATGTTAAACGAGCTACCCATCAATTCTGCCGTTAACGATAATAGTGCTGCGTTAATGACGATTAAAAATAATCCTAAAGAGAAAATCGTCACAGGTAATGTCAACAGGACCAGGACCGGCTTTAGAAAAACGTTAAACAGTGATAACAAAACGCTAGCTAGTAAAGCAGCACTGATGTTTTCAATATGAAAAGCATCAAAGTAACCGGCTACTACCATTAGCGCAATCGTATTAATCAATAAAGAAGCTAACCAGCTCATCATTTTATACGCCGTCCTCTGGCATGACAGCTAGTGCGATAATATAAGCTAAACCAACTGGAAAAACCGCTGTAAACAGAGCAAGCGCTACTGTTCCTAATCTTACAACCGTAGGATCAACATTCATATACTCAGCAATTCCACCGCAAACTCCTGAAATTTTAGCATCGTTCGATCTTTTAAGTTTTTTCATGATGTAAGTCACCTCTATTTCGCTTTTAACACCACAACAGAGCCTGTTTTCGCCTCCGCCTCCAATTTAAAAGACGGGAAGCTCTTACCTCCGTTCGCAATAAAAGAAAGAAACTTTCGAGTCACTTCTTTCTTTTCTTCTCGCACCTCAACAGATTCAAAATCACAAACAAATCCGCCGACGATTGTTTTAAGAACGGCATCAAGCTCTACTGTTTCTGGGAATTCTGTTTCTATTTTTCCCGTCACCGTCTTAAAAGATGCATACCCTTCAACCGCTGAAGCAAAACGGCAGTAGATTGAACCATTTATCGTTTCTGAGCGTACTTGTGATGCATCTACAGAAAGACGTACAGGTCCGTTCATCGTTTCTGCTTCTACGTCCTTAAACTGACAATCGTTAAGCGTTAATGAGCCATTAGCAGCGGATGCTTTAACGTTCTCCCCCGTACAGTGGTTCATCGCAATCGCTCCTACAGTCGTTTTGACTGTCAGTGTTTTTGCATGAGATTCACTTATTTTTACAGGTCCGTTAAACGTTGTAATCTTTATCTCATCATAAGCTTCTCTTGGAATAGAGATTACGGCGTTTACCTTTTGATGCTTATTTCTAGAATAGAAGCGCATTTTTGTGGCATCACAATCATAGAACGTTTCATTTCTAAATTTCGTTTTCGCCGAAGATCCTTCTGGCACTTTATAAACATGTGCATCGCACTCTACTTGCACGTCTTTTCGATCCCATGGAACAACCGTTACTGAACCGTTGTATACTTCAACGTCCATCGCCTGAAACATGACATGACTATCTTGAAAGACATAGTGAACAGGTTCAGAAGGTCCGAAATTCAAGTCAAAATCAACCGTCTTAATACGCTTTACAACACGGTCAAAAAACTTTGCCACTTTATAACCGGAAGTCGGCAGCTTAACAGCGGTAGCACCATTCACAGCTTTCTTTTTAAGGTTGAGAGAACCGATCGAGCTCAGCTGCAGCTTCTTCTTATCATTAAGGGCATACAAAAGTTTCTCCGCTTCTTCAACAGAGATCTTACCTTCGTTCAGCATGTTTAAAATCATTTTGCGTTCTTCCATACATTGACGCCTCCTTTTTGGGGTTCCGTCACCGGCGTCGGCTGATTCTAAGATGACTGAGACTTTCCGGTATTACTTGTACAAAATTAGTTTATGAAACAATTACCTTTATTCCTTTAACAATATTCCAGATCATCACAATTAATGTCAGCGTTCCAAAAATGAGTGCACTTATAATAATAGCGACTAGATGATATTGCGTTTCAAAAATGATAATAATACCTAATGGAACAGCGATAATGGGCAATAGATGGGACAAAAATGATCTTTTTGCGTGCTCCATCACTTCAGGCTCATCGGAGATTAAATATACAGCGATCGGAAATAAAAAAGGTGCGAAAAACAGACTAAAATAACATAGTGCAGAAATAGCTTTTTTTGAGCCTTCCTTCATGAAACAAGACCTCCTGCTTTAATAAAACCATAACAAACGGGACTGCAAGCAAAAGGCATGTGCCTATTTTTACTTCGACCCCTTTAAACAATCTTCCTTTATCTCTATAGCCATTCGACATAACTTCTAAAATTCCGTATCATAATGACAAAAACACCCAAGGGAGCAACCACCATTGAAACAGATTCGAACATTAAAAATTCTTTTTATAGTATTAGCTATACTGATGATCACTAGCATTATATTCGGCGTTATGACTGAAGATGCTATAGAACTTACCGTAAGTGATCGAATTCTCGCTGGCCTGTTCGGGTCATTCATCGTAATTGTGATCAACTATGTACTCTATAAAATTCTTTCTAAGATATGGAAATAAAAACACCTATCTATTTTATACGAAAATTGTCGTTTTGAGGAGTTTTTGTTTAAGAAAACCATGAAAAAGGAATGGATATATAACTAAGACAGGAGTGATTTATTATGGCTGATGTGGAAAAGAAGCAAAAAGGCAAAATGGACAATCCTGAACAATACAAAACAGATCAACAAAGCTTGTTTGATAAATTTGAGAGTGAGCAAAACGTTGATCCCATTCCGATGGAAGATCTTAAGCAAGAAAAGCGTGAAGAGAAGGACAAAAAAGGTACAAAAAATTCTTCTTCTTCAGAGGAAAAATATAAATAGAAATTATATTCAAATGCACCTTTTCTTAAAAAGTGAAGGTGCATTTTTTCTGCTTTCTTCCTTCACCAATTTATAGCATAAAAGTCCTATTTCAATTAGTTAAATCCTACCTTTCCTATATATTTAATTAATAAATGTTTTAAATAGACGATATTTAAATTGTAGTATAAAAGTCTGATAATGGCATGCTCACTTTTTACTGCAAATTTAGAAAAAAGGGTGATGAATTTGAAAGATGCTTTCGATGAGTTTAAAGCTGTTGCGTTTAAAATCGGCAGTGAGGAATTCGCATTTCATGTAGAGCAAGTATTATCAATTGAGAAAACACAGCGAGTTACCGTCGTACCATCTATGCCAAAGCACGTTCTGGGTGTAATTAACCTACGTGGCACAATAACTCCGGTTATTAACCTAACCACCCTCTTATATTCAGATTCAGAATTAATTCCTCACGAATATTCATTACAAAGGTACATTGTTGTCAAATTCAAAGAAAAGCCATTTGCATTAATAGTCGATGAAGCAACTGATGTACTAGATATCCCCCATGATTCTATTCAAACAAACACCATCAATGACAAAAACATCCCTTCCTACCTTTCAGGCATATCCAAGCTAGAGGACAGACTAATAACAATAATCAATGTAGACCAACTGTTGATTTCTGAAGCTTCTGCTTTAAAACACGAAACAATCAATCATTCAATAGGGAGTGAAGAAAATGAAATTCAACATTCGCGCTAAACTAATCAGTAGTTTTTTAGTCATACTAAGCCTCTTAATCGCAATCAGTGTTGTAGCATTCATTAAAATGGATGGAATGGGAAAAAAAGCAGAAGAAATTAACAAAGTTTGGACACCGAGCCTTGTTTATCTTGGAGGGATGAATGGAAATATTTCAGATATTCAACGGATTCTTCTTAAACTTATCCTCACTGATGAAAAATCTGAAATTGAACGGCTAACAGGTAGAATAGATGAGACGGTCCTAGAAATGAATGAAAGAAGCGGAAAGTATGCCCCCCTTATTGATAGCAATAAAGAGCAAGAGGTATATGACGCTTTTTTAGCAGATATAAACGCCTACATAGAGGGTATTCCAGCAGTTTTACAAGCTAAAAGTGAAAATAACATTGCTCTTGCAAACAAACTTCAGTTAGAAATGCATACAGGATGGACTTCAGCTGATGACCACCTTAGATCATTGATTGAAATCAATGAAAAAGGTGCGACATTGGCCGCTGATACTTCTGTTGATCTGTTTAAAGACGGTGCTAGGTTTGTTACTTTGTTCTCTGTCATTGCGGTACTTCTTGGGTTAGTAGTGGCACTCTATATGTCTCATTTAATTTCAAAACCACTTCTTCTACTCTCTCAACAAGCTGGATTGATCTCAAACGGTGATTTAACGGGTAAATCCATTTCAGTAAAGAATAGAGATGAAATTGGTGAACTCGCTCGTTCATTTGAACAGATGAAGAATAATTTAATTCTTCTCATCACCCAGATCAAAGGCAGTTCGCAGATGGTCGCAGCAAGTTCTGAGCAACTATTAGCAAGTGCTGAACAAAATAGTGAAGCTACCCAACAAACCGCTGGAAGCATTCAAGAGATGGCGAGCGGATCTGATAACCAAGTTAAAAATGTTGGGGAGAGTTCACTCGTCATAAGTGAGATGAGTGCTGGGATTCAACAAATCGCAGCAAGTGCACTGAACGTCTCTACTACTTCCCAAGGCTCACTTCAATTGGCATATGAAGGTAATCAATCAATGGACAACATGGTTAAACAAATGGAGACCATCGATCAATCCATAAAGCAAACCGGAAAAGCTATACAGAGCTTGGGAGTAAGATCTTTAGAGATTGATCAAATCGTGGATGTTATAACAAATATTTCTTCTCAAACGAACCTGCTTGCTTTGAATGCTGCAATCGAAGCAGCAAGAGCAGGAGAACATGGTAGAGGATTTGCAGTCGTTGCAGATGAAGTTAGAAAATTAGCTGAACAATCTGCTGCTTCAGCCAATCAAATCAGCCAGTTGATCCACTCCATTCAAGCGGATACGAAGGAAGCCGTACAGTCGATGGAAATCGGAAATAGAGAATTGGTACTTGGAATCTCGCTAGCTCAGTCTTCAGGAGAATCCTTCAGAAGAATCTTATCTTCTATTGAAGATGTCTCTCAACAAGTCAGTGAGATCTCATCTGCATCTGAACAAGTAGCTGTTGGAACAGAGCAAGTTGTAAAATCAATCGATTTTGTTTCCGTGCTTGCCATATCTTCCGCGTCTGGTGCTCAGAATGTTTCGGCTGCAACAGAGGAACAACTCGCATCCATGGAAGAAATCGCATCCTCTGCCAACTCTTTATCAACAATGGCGGAAGAATTACAAGAAGCTACTAGCCAGTTTAAGGTATGACATGAAATAGCCAGTTATAAAATGGGGACTATCGAGCATATCACATCTTTTTATTAAACGTTTCACTCTATTAATAGAAATATATATACCTAGTGAGGTGCCCATAACTATGATTCATATACTAGTAATCGATGATGATACAATCTTTAAAGATTCTCTTCAACATATGCTTCTAAAAGAAATGGATGAGATTTTTATCACATCCATTGAAAGCCATAAACATAATCCACTTTATAAACTAGCAAAAAATATTGATATTGTATTTATTGACTTAGAGATCAAACATTTCAATGTTGTTGAGATGATTCAGCATTTTATGAAGCAAGATGTTAGAGTTGTTCTCTTTGTTCCGAGCATCGATCAACAGGCTTCTTTGCTTTTAGAATGTCTAACATTTAACATTCACGGTGTCCTTCTAAAAAATATGGATCCGAGTCTCATGATGCACGCGATCTCCCTTATATTTTGCGGCCAAAGATATATGCCACAAGCAATTTCAATCTTGATATGGGAAGAGTACATTCTATTAAAAAAGCCCTTATTACCGCCCCGACCTCAAGAACTCCTAACCGAAAGAGAGTGGGAAGTTCTTGAATTGCTTTCAATCGGTATGAGTAACAGGGAAATTTCTCAATCTATCTTCCTCAGTGAGAACACCATAAAAAATCACGTCGCATCGCTGCTAAAAAAACTAACCGTCAAGGACAGGACTTCAGCAGTAATCAAAGCTTACCAAAATGGTTGGATCAATGGGATTGTTCCTTTCCTCCCAAGTCATCTCTTTTAATAGAAAAAGGAGGGTGAAATATATTCACCCTCCTTTCCTTACTAACCTATTGTTTAGTAGTCTATTTAATCGTTTCTTTTTCTTTAATCTTTCCAGTCATACGTTTCTTATCACGTTTTAAGATCGGAGCAAGATAACGTCCAGTGTGAGAAGCTTCAATTTCAGCCAGTTCTTCTGGCGTACCTGCACCAACGATCATACCGCCTTTGTCCCCACCTTCAGGTCCGAGATCGACTAAATGATCACACTGTTTGATGACATCAAGATTATGCTCAATAACAAGTACAGAATCTCCGTTATCTACAAGTCTTTGAAGAACGACAAGCAAACGAGAAATATCATCTACGTGAAGACCAGTTGTTGGTTCATCTAGAATGTAGATGGTTTTTCCTGTAGAACGCTTGTGAAGCTGTGACGCAAGCTTCACACGCTGTGCTTCTCCTCCAGAAAGAGTGGTAGCCGATTGACCAAGCTTAATATAACCAAGACCTACATCAAGAATAGTCTGGAGCTTCCGATTGATCTTAGGGATATTAGCAAAGAACTCCACAGAATCTTCCACCGTCATATCTAAGATGTCAGCGATGTTTTTCCCTTTATACTTCACTTCTAGCGTTTCTCTGTTATAACGTTTACCATGACAAACTTCACATGGTACGTATACATCCGGCAAGAAATGCATCTCAATCTTTATGATTCCATCCCCACGGCATGCTTCACAACGTCCACCTTTTACGTTGAAGGAGAAACGTCCTTTTTTATAACCGCGAACTTTCGCTTCATTCGTTGATGCAAACACATCACGAATATCATCAAATACTCCGGTGTATGTCGCTGGATTCGATCGTGGCGTTCTGCCTATTGGAGACTGGTCGATATCAATAACTTTATCAATATGTTCTAGACCCTTAATAGACTTATGAGCACCAGGCTTGTCCTTTGCACGGTGCAGCTTTTGTGCAAGAGCTTTATGCAGGATTTCATTAACAAGCGTACTCTTTCCAGATCCCGATACACCTGTCACTCCTGTAAACAACCCTAATGGGATCTTAGCAGAAACGTTCTTTAAGTTGTTTTCTGTTGCACCTTTTACTTCAATATATCTTCCATCTGGCTTACGTCTTTCTTTTGGAAGAGGAATAAACTTTTTACCAGACAAGTATTGCCCAGTCAGTGAGGCTGGGTCTTCCATAATCTCTTGTGGTGTACCTTGTGATGTGATCACACCACCATGTGCACCGGCACCAGGACCGATATCGATAACATAGTCTGCTGCTAGCATCGTATCTTCGTCATGCTCAACGACGATCAACGTATTTCCAAGAGAACGCATTTCTTCGAGTGTTCTAATCAGTCGGTCATTATCTCTCTGATGAAGGCCGATTGACGGCTCATCAAGAATATAAAGAACGCCCATCAAACGTGACCCAACTTGTGTCGCGAGGCGAATACGCTGTGCTTCACCACCAGATAGCGTCCCAGCAGCTCGGCTTAGCGTTAAATAGTCTAGTCCAACATTGATCAAGAAACCTGAACGATCCACGATCTCGCGGAGAATCAGTTTCGCGATTGCACGTTCTTTATTCGTCAGGTCGAGGTTATCGAAGAAGTTCTTTGCTTCTGTTATGGAAAGAGCAGTCGTTTCACCGATATGTTTTCCGTTGATTAAAACAGAAAGAGCTTCTTTTTTCAGACGATGTCCTTTACATGTCGGACATGGCTTTTGTGCCATATATCCTTCCATCTGCTCACGAATATAATCTGAACTCGTTTCACGGTATCTGCGCTGAATGTTACCTAATACACCTTCAAATTGAATCTCATTTTTACGTACTTGACCGAAATCATTTTTGTACGTGAATGTAAGGTACTCCTTACTTCCGTTCAAAATTTTATCCATCTGGTCTTTTGGCAGAGATTCAACGGGTACATCCATATCGATACCAAAGTGATTACAGATACTTTCAAGAAGCTGCGGATAATATTGCGAACTGATCGGTTCCCAAGGTGCGATGGCGTTGTCACGTAAAGAACGACTCCAGTCTGGAATAACAAGCTCTGGATCTACTTCGAGTTTTACTCCTAAACCATCACACGAAGAGCACGCCCCGAATGGACTGTTAAATGAAAACAAACGTGGCTCTAATTCACCAATTGAAAATCCACAATGAGGACAAGCATGGTTTTGCGAGAATAAAAGCTCCTCTTCTTCCATAACATCGACGACAACACTTCCTCCACCTAGGTTGAGTGCCGCCTCAAGAGAATCAGCTAAACGAGTAGCGACTCCTTCTTTTACGACGATACGGTCGATCACGATTTCAATCGTATGTTTTTTATTCTTCTCAAGCTTAATTTCCTCAGAGATTTCACGCATCTCTCCGTCGATTCGAACACGAACATACCCTTGTTTTTTAATATCTTCAAGCGCTTTAACATGTTCTCCTTTTCGACCGGAAACAACAGGTGCTAAAATTTGAAGTTTTGTACGCTCAGGATATTCCAAAATTCGGTCTACCATCTGTTCAATCGTTTGGGAAGTGATTTCCACGTTATGAACAGGACATACCGGTCGACCGATACGTGCGAATAGAAGACGAAGATAGTCATAGATTTCTGTAACCGTACCTACTGTTGAGCGAGGGTTACGGCTTGTTGTTTTTTGATCGATTGAAATAGCAGGTGACAGACCCTCGATTGAATCCACATCTGGCTTGTCCATCTGTCCGAGAAACTGGCGGGCATAAGCAGAAAGAGATTCCACGTAACGGCGCTGTCCTTCAGCATAAATCGTATCAAAAGCAAGTGAAGATTTACCCGAACCAGATAAGCCGGTTAAAACAACCAGCTTATCACGCGGGATCGTAATATCTATATTCTTTAAATTATGGGCTCTAGCACCCTTTACAATTATGTTTTGATTGGTAGCCAACTGCTATCATCCTTCCGCTTTTAACTCAAGAATGAGGTCACGAAGCTCTGCTGCACGCTCGAACTGAAGGTTCTTTGCAGCATCCTTCATCTCTTTTTCCATACGCTCGATAAACGCTTCGCGATCTTTCTTGCTCATCTTTTGCTTAGGAGCTTTTGAACTTGTATACGTTTCTGTATCTTCGGCAGCTTGAGTCGCACGAATCACATCACGCACTTCTTTTTTAATCGTCGTCGGCGTGATCCCATGCTTTTCGTTGTGTTCCATCTGTTTCTGACGTCTGCGCTGCGTCTCATCAATCGCGATCTGCATGGACTTTGTAATCTTATCTCCATACATAATAACGTGACCGTTTGAGTTACGAGCAGCACGACCAATTGTTTGGATCAACGAACGCTCTGAACGTAAGAAGCCCTCTTTATCTGCATCTAAAATCGCAACGAGAGAAACTTCAGGAATATCTAATCCTTCCCGCAGCAAGTTAATGCCGACGAGTACATCGAACACACCAAGACGTAGATCGCGTATGATTTGAATCCGTTCTAGCGTCTTAATCTCTGAATGCAGGTATCGAACTTTTATACCAAGCTCTACAAAATAATCGGTAAGATCTTCAGACATTTTTTTCGTTAACGTTGTAACAAGAACTCGTTCGTTTTTCTCGATTCTTTCGTTGATCTCCCCTAGTAAATCATCAATCTGACCTTTGATCGGACGGACTTCTAGTGTAGGATCCAAGAGCCCCGTTGGACGAATAATCTGCTCAACCGGATCAGGGGCATGCTCGAGCTCATACGGACCAGGTGTTGCTGATACGTAAATGTGCTGAAACTTAGTATAACGCTCAAATTCATCGAACGTTAACGGACGGTTATCTTTTGCGGAAGGTAATCGGAATCCATGATCGACAAGGACTCCTTTTCTCGCTTGGTCTCCATTAAACATTCCACGAATCTGCGGGAGAGTAACATGGGACTCATCAATAACAATCAGTGAATCATCCGGAAAATAGTCTAGAAGTGTGTAAGGCGTTGAACCTAAAGGTCTTAGAGTCAGATGAACAGAGTAGTTCTCGATCCCTGAACAGAACCCCATTTCCGCCATCATCTCCAGGTCGTATCTTGTACGCTGTTCGAGACGCTGAGCTTCTAACAGTTTTCCAGCTTCATTCAATTCTTTTAGGCGATCTTCAAGTTCAGCTTCAATGCGCTTAATCGCTACTTTCATCTTCTCTTCACGTGTTACGAAGTGGGAAGCCGGGAAAATGGCAACGTGTTTACGTTCACCAAGAATTTCACCTGTTAGTGCATCCACTTCCGTAATGCGGTCGATCTCATCACCAAAAAACTCCACACGAAGACAATGTTCGTCTCGTGAGGCTGGGAAGATTTCCACGACATCTCCTCTAACTCGGAACGTACCACGAGTAAAGTTAATATCATTTCGGTTGTATTGAACATCTACAAGATCACGTAAAAGCTGGTCACGGTCTTTCTCCATTCCTTCTCTTAAGGAGATCACCATGTCTTTATACTCTTCAGGTGAACCTAGACCATAAATACACGATACACTGGCCACAATAATAACGTCTTTTCGTTCAAAAAGTGATGAAGTAGCCGAGTGGCGAAGTTTATCGATCTCATCATTAATACTTGCATCTTTTTCGATATACGTATCAGAATGTGCGATGTATGCTTCTGGCTGATAATAATCGTAATACGAAACAAAATATTCAACTGCGTTGTTCGGGAAAAATTCTTTTAACTCACTGTAAAGCTGTCCGGCTAATGTTTTGTTATGTGCAATAACAAGAGTCGGTTTGTTTACTTCCTGAATAACATTGGAGACCGTAAACGTCTTCCCTGTTCCGGTCGCACCAAGCAGGGTCATACTCTTTTTCCCTGCGTTTATATTGTTCACAAGATGTTTGATCGCTGCGGGCTGATCCCCTTGTGGCTGATAGTTTGATTTGATTTCGAACAATTGACTTTGACTCACAAAACCGAACCTCCGTTCCTAAATTCTGGTTACTCAAATTATAGCACAGCCCTTATCCAAAACCTAATAATTACGAACAAATATTCGCAGAAGTTTCTGGAAAGAAAGTAAAGTGGTATACTCATAGGTAGGCGCAAGATGGGAAATAAATTGTTTGGGGTCTGACCCCATTTCCCACTAGCATTACCATGATCTTCAGAAAAATTGTAGAAGGTGTGTCCCCTTAAAGGAGTTTTAAAATGGAGTTTTTTTATATACTGCTAGGTTTGTGCATCGGTATCTTTTCAGGCATTTTCGGAATTGGTGGCGGCTTTATTCTAACACCCGTCCTTATTCTTTTCGGCATTCCGCCTCTGTCTGCGATTGGAACGAGTCTCATGTACTCTATCGGGACAAGTGTTTCAGGAGTTGCTGCGCACCTGAGATTTAAGAACATTCTATGGAAACCGGCTGCTGTTCTAGGGATTGTAGGGATTGGAGCAACACAAATCGCTCATCCACTTGTTGTTTGGCTAGAGAAGATGGGTTATGACGAAACGATCATTCCTATATTTTATATTGTTCTTCTTGCCTACTTTGCTCTTTCCCTGCTTTATAAGCAAACAAAACGCAAGAATACAGTGCAAAGTACTACTGAGATTCACTTCTCTTGGCCTAAAGCAATCTTTATTGGATTTACCGGAGGATTCATTTCTACGACATTAGGCGTTGGCGGAGGATTCGTAATGGTTCCAATGCTCATTTCTTTAATGAAGTTTCCTTCTAGAAAAGCTGTTGGTACGAGCTTAGTCAGTGTGTTTTTCATCGTTAGTGCTGGTTTCTTAACGTACGCATCAAGTGTTCAGATTGATTATAAACTGGGTCTTCTACTTATATTAGGCGCTCTTGTGGGCACTCAGCTAGGAGCCAAACTTACAACCATCTATTCCAGTGAACAGATTCAAAAATATTTAAGTGCCCTGTACATCACGATCTTAAGTTCTGTCATTCTAAAACTTGTTCACCTAGATAAAGCTGGCCTTGGAATTATTACACTGTATGTGTTAACCATGCTCGTACTTTTCTTAAAAGAAACTATTATTCATACAAAAAGAAAGACGTCTACCTCATGAAGGTGACGTCTTTTTTTATTTTACTTTTCTTTTTTGTTTGTTATAAATTTTAAGGCCAAGAAAAAAGCCAACAATCGTGGAAACTGCAGCCACGATTTGGAGAGGCAACGGCTGATTCAAACCATCGAAACCAAAAATCATAATAACGATCGTAATTCCTAAAGGTAAGTATTTAGTAAACAATACTCTATTAAAAAGCAGCTGCAAACATAAAGGCAATAAAGCTGCAACACTATACTCCAACATGAAACGAAGAACCCCTCTCCTTGAACACCTCACAAAAAACATCATTTTTGTAAACGTTCTATTATACCTCTCTAAATTTAACAAAACTCTCTAGACAAAAACAAGGAAATTGTTACGGGAAATAAATTGTTTGGGGTCAGACCCCTTCTCCTTGAAACTTTCTGTTTAAAAGTACGTACAGTAGGATAATGCTTGAAAAGGACGAATAAGATTTAACAAGTATCTTCAAAGGAGATGATTTTTCATGTTAAAGAAACTATTAAAATCACTATTGGGACACAGCAGCCATAAAAGGTACAGCAGCTCTGGCTACAAATATAAGAAAAGCTACAAGAAATACAGCAGCAGTGATTTTGGCAAGAAGCATTATGGTGGATATGGACACAAGCATTATAAAAAGAAAAAGAGAAGCAGCTTCTTTAGCTCCTAATCTGCGTTAAGATAAAACCAACATGATAACTGAACTTTGGAAAGGTCTGCAAAGAACGTTATGGGACAGACCTTTTAAAGCTGGGCATCTCATTCATGAGCGATATCTTATTCAAGAAGTTCTTGGAATGGGTAGCTATGGCATTACGTATTTAGCACTCGATCGGCAAACAGAAGCGATCATCGTCTTAAAACAGCTGAGGAACACAAAAGCCAAAACCACAGCTGGGCTTCTCTCTTTCCATAGAGAGTCTCAGATCTTAGAAGCGCTGCATCAACACCCCGTTCCGAAGCTATTGAATACCTTTCAAGATGAACAAGGTCACTTTATTGCTATGGAGTGGATTAAGGGTCAAACATTCGAAGATCTAATTTTTCGTGACAATCAATCGTATAACGAAAAAGAAACGATCGCGATTCTGCTAGAGCTTCTAAACATTACCGAGCACTTTCACGAGAAAGGAATCATACATCGAGATCTTCGTATTCCAAACATCATACAACGTGATAACAAATTGATCGTGATTGATTTTGGACTTGCTTGTTATTTATCAGACAAACACCAAGAGATTGAAGATTCGAATGATCATCCTGAGAAACTTCGGATGCGGGCAGTTAAAGTGGAAAGCGACTTGTTTGCTCTCGGTCATTTTGCACTCTTTCTGCTATATTCTTCTTACGTGCCTCAGTCAAAAAAAGAGTTGAGCTGGGAAGAGGAATTAGAAATATCACTTCCTTTTAAATCAATTCTTCGGAAAATGCTCCAACTTGACGAGCCATTTCATTCGGCTACTGACGTTCAAAAAGCATTGCGCTCCATATAAAAAAGCTCGGTACTTATACCGGGCTTTTTTCGTTTATGGTTGTTTACTTTTAAACAAGAACTCTTCATATTCTTTTTCATGTTTGGTCGTTACAGAAAGATTTTGCAGCGCTCTATGAAATTGTTGATAATCCAGAGCGAACAAGAAATGATTCTCTAACCCGCTAGCAGTTAGTACCCCAAATTCCCAGACTGCGTTATAATCCCGCTTATTTAAGGATTTTGCCATCAAATCCAGAACTTTCAAGATCTCCGTACACACGATCACGTTATCTTTTGCATAGTGACGAATATACCCAAATGCGTTATATAAATAATGGCTAAAATCTCGTTCTTGTAATACGACGCGCAAATTATTCTGTTTATCTACCAGATACTTTGAGAATATGGATCCTCGTGAAATCGTAGTAAGAACTTCACCTAATTGATAAATAGAGTTAATCGCTGTTTTTGGATCATTATTTCCTAGAGATCTGATTGCAACTTCTACAAGTTTATTGATACTAAATTCAATATCTTGTACTTCCGTTTGCCTTCTTCCAATACTAATGAGTGACAAATATTTTTCTTCGTCAATTTCATTCTCACCTTTTTTCCAATAAGTAATAAAAGGTGTTGTAGCATACACATAACTTCCGATCGCATACTCCAAGCGTATGACGATATCATCTCGTTCTGCTTCTTTCATGATTGAGATGAAATCCACCAATTGGATAAATCCCGATTTGCGAGCTTTAATCGCATTACCGCTTTCTTCACATATTTCACTGTTCACGGTCGTTAAATCATTTACTTTATAAGGATCCACTTCATCCTCTAGTGCACTTTTCACGATAGATAATGCTTCATTCTTCATATCATACGTCATCTGGTTCACTTGAAGCCAAGCGACAGCATGATTGATAAAAAAGATAAACGTTCCCATCGCAAAGGCTGCAATGATTGCTGCTACCAAAGGAACAGCAAAATAGTATTCAGCCATTCTTTTGTTCAAAAATAAAAAACTCAACAACATATAAATGAAACTAGAGGTAAATATCCCTAGAACACGCTGTGTTGATTTACTAGCTATAAAGTTTTTCAACATACGAGGAGAAAACTGTCCAGAAAACGTCGTAAACACAACAAGAATCAAGTTAAAGGTAAAGGTGGTCAGTGTTAGAGTGGCCGCGGTAAGCGTCCCTACTAGATTTCGTGTAAGATCATAATCAACTGCAAAAAAAGGACGCATCTGATTGCCTAAGTCGTACTTTAGATCAGTTGTTAATGTGGCCGTAACTAGTAGTGCAGAAAACAAAACGTAAAGTACGGGAGTAAACCACATATTCGATTGAACGGTATGTGATAGTTCCCTCTCGGACATTTTTGTATATTTCTTTAAATAATTATCTAATAGGTTCAATCTAAACATGTGTACATCCCCTCAGAAGTAAAAAAACGGTTATTTGGGACCACTTAAAATGTTAGTAGTTCCTCTCCTATTTTGCCCTATTAAAAAAAAGTCAAACTTTCTATCGTTTTATCACAATAAAAAAAGCGATTCCATTGAAGAATCGCACATCATTTCTAAACTATTTTATTGGAGAACGATTGGATGACTCGTCCATCTTCCTTCCGCTCTGTATATTGTTTCTTGCTGTATTCACCTATCACTTTTCTCCAAAACCTCTGTGCAGGTTTGTTCGCTTCTATTTGAGAAACTTGCCAATCTCCCTTATGTTTTTCAAATATCTGATGCGCGGCCAGTTTCCCCAAACCATCAAGCCTAAATCTTTTCAAGATAAAAAATTCAGAGATCGACCAGTAAGGATTGTTGGCTTCCTGTACTTCGCTTACTAATACAAACCCTGCTAGCTTGTCTTCTTTTTGAATCAGATAAGGAAAACGCCGACTTTCTTCCCAATAGCTATCGAGATAAGCATACTGACCAAAAACTCCATTATCGTTCACTTGAAGATCAATATACTCTGAGAAATCATAAAAATAAAACTGCATAAGATTATGGATCGTTTCTTTATCCCTTAACTCTGCTACCTTTATTACCGGAATCTCTTTCATCAGCATCTGTCAATTCTCCCTGCAATTGGTGATTAAATAGTATCCTCGCAATCTGGCGAATATCTGTAAGTTTCGATGTCCACTCTATTTTTCCCTTTAAATTGCACGCCTTCACGTTCTAATCGTGATTTTTGTGTAAAAAATAATTCCTCATCTTGAATGCCGATTTCTCCTTTTCCATTGATTACACGATGCCAAGGCAGATCATGTTTCTTACTCATAGAGTGAAGGATACGGACGACCTGTCTAGCACTTCGCGGATTACCAGCTACGCGGGCAATCTGTCCATAAGACATGACGTAGCCACTCGGTATGTTTTTGATAACTTTAATAACTTTCTCAGTAAACGGTTCCATCATTTTTGCCCCACTTTCACGTATAGATATTACTTGATCTGGTCTACCTATCAAATCAGCATCGGTGACAAGTTGATTGTAGTGTAAGGTGTGAGAATCCTGGGGGATCCGCGTGACAGGTGAGACAACTAATGGCGCAAGGCGCGGAGGTGGCTCACCGCACGCCCCCGGAAAGCGACGCACCTGAAACGGAGATCAGCTTCATTCAAGAGCAACAGAGCAACATAAAAAAGAGTGCTAAATCTAAACTCAGACTTAACACTCTTTTGTTATTTTATTGATACATCAATTGACGCTGCTTCTTCAACTCATCATTCGCCAAGTACTCATCATAAGACATTTGCTTATCAAGAATTCCTTTAGGCGTGATCTCGATGATACGGTTCGCGATCGTTTCAACGAACTGATGGTCATGTGATGTGAACATCAATGAACCTTTATAGCTGATCAATCCGTTGTTCAAGGCTGTGATGGACTCTAGATCCAAGTGGTTCGTAGGGTCATCCATAATCAACACGTTTGATCCGCTAAGCATCATCTTAGAAAGCATACAACGAACTTTCTCTCCTCCGGATAATACAGACGGTTTCTTCATTACTTCTTCACCTGAGAAAAGCATACGACCTAGGAACCCGCGAAGGAAGCTTTCAGTTTGATCTTCAGGAGAATATTGACGAAGCCAGTCAACGAGAGTCTGCTCGCTTCCATCGAAGTACTTCGAGTTATCGCGTGGGAAGTACGCTTGAGACGTTGTTACACCCCATTTGTATGTTCCGCTGTCCGCTTCCATCTCACCCATCAGAATCTTGAATAAAGTTGTGATGGCGATCTCTTCTTTACCAACAAAAGCAATCTTGTCGTCTTTGTTCATGATAAAGCTCACGTTATCTAGTACTTTTACGCCATCAATCGTTTTCGTTAGACCGTCAACACGAAGAAGGTCATTCCCGATCTCACGATTGATGCCAAAGTTCACATACGGATATTTACGAGAAGAAGGTCGGATATCATCTAAAGAGATTTTATCCAATAACTTCTTACGTGAAGTCGCTTGTTTTGATTTAGATGCGTTCGCACTAAATCGCGCAACGAACGCTTGAAGTTCTTTGATCTTTTCTTCTTTTTTCTTGTTTTGATCTTGTGCCATACGAAGCGCTAATTGAGAAGACTCGTACCAGAAATCATAGTTACCCACATAGATCTGAATCTTTCCAAAATCAAGGTCAGCCATGTGCGTACACACTTTGTTTAAGAAGTGACGGTCATGGGATACAACGATTACTGTGTTCTCAAAATTGATCAAGAAATCTTCTAGCCATTGGATTGCTTGAAGATCTAAGTTGTTTGTCGGCTCATCCAGAAGAAGAACATCCGGCTTACCGAAAAGAGCTTGAGCAAGCAATACTTTTACTTTTTCAGAACCAGTTAGTTCAGCTAGTTTCTTCGTGTGTAGATCTTCTTTAATGCCAAGACCTTTAAGTAGGATCGCTGCCTCAGATTCCGCTTCCCAACCGTTTAGTTCAGCAAACTCACCTTCAAGCTCAGCTGCACGGATTCCGTCTTCGTCTGAGAAATCAGCTTTCATGTAGATCGCATCTTTCTCTTGCATCACTTCATAAAGACGAGCGTGACCCATGATAACGGTCTGCATAACCTCTTGATCTTCATATTCAAAGTGGTTCTGCTTCAATACTGCTAGACGTTCGCCTGGAGTCATGTGAACGTCACCTGTTTGTGCTTCGATCTCACCAGAAAGAATTTTTAAGAATGTAGATTTACCCGCACCGTTCGCACCAATTAAGCCGTAGCAGTTCCCTGGTGTAAACTTTATATTAACGTCTTCAAACAGCTTGCGGTCGCCGTAGCGAAGACCAACGTTAGTTACCGTAATCATTTGGATATCTCTCCTTTTTATATATAACTGACCATCATATCTCTATCAGCCTACATACATATATTCAAATCCGTATCCTACAAAAATGCATACTTATTGATTGTATCATAAATACGAGATGTATAACCTTACAATCTTTTACCCACATTGAAAATTTTAAACTTTACACACATAAAAAAGCTCAGAAGCACAATTGCTTCTGAGCAAATCATCTTTTAAACCGCTGGTGATGATGGTGCTTGTGTGTTGTCTTTCTTCAAAAGCCAATATTGGCTTCCAAGCATAAGAGCGAACGCTGCAAGACCAATCGCACTGAACATTCCTTCTGGATAGATCAGCAAGAAGCCGATCGCAACGGCTAAGATTCTTTCTAACCAAGAAAGAGGTCGCATCCAATAGCCGATCATTCCTGCACCAATGGCAATCATTCCGACAAATGCTGTCGAAATCACCCAAATGGCTTCAGTCCAAGTTGTATCAATCAACATGAGCTGTGGAGAGATAACGAAAATGTACGGAATAATGAATGCGGCAATGGCCAGTTTTGATGACAGTATCCCGGTGCGTATCGGTTCACCGCCTGAAACCCCTGCTGCTGCAAATGCAGCTAGTGCTACAGGAGGTGTAATATCCGCGATGATTCCAAAGTAAAAGACAAACATGTGAGCAGACAGATCAGGAACACCAAACAACAAAATAGCTGGTGCAGCGATCGTTGATGTGATTACATAGTTCGCAGTCGTAGGCGATCCCATTCCAAGTACAAGCGAGGCGATCATCGTTAAGATCAAGGTTGGAATTAAATACCCACCTGACAACTCTAGCAAACCGTTCGCCATCTTAAGACCAACACCGGTTACCGTAACAACCCCGACGATCATACCAGCCGCAGCTGTAGCCGCTGCAACACCAAGCGCCGTTCTTGCTCCGTCAGCTAATGCTTCAAAAAAGAGCTTCGGTCCCATACGCGTATTCTTATTGAACATGCCTACCGCAATCGCACTCACAATTGACCACAGCGCAGCTTTTGTCACACTCATACCAGTCATAAGCAACAAAATAACCACAACGATCGGAATCAACAAATACACCTGTTTAATAACTCTTTTCGTTTCAGGCATCTCTTCGCGAGATAACCCTCTTAGACCGATACGTTTTGCTTCAAAATGCGTCATGATCCATATTCCCGCAAAGTATAGTACCGCAGGAATGGCAGCAGCTTTAGCGATATCCCAATAGGTGATACCACCCCCGATAAATTCAACCATCAGAAACGCAGCGGCTCCCATGACAGGAGGCATGATCTGACCACCTGTTGAAGAAGCTGCCTCTACCGCTCCTGCAAAGTTCTTATCATAACCCAATCGTTTCATCATCGGAATCGTAAAAGCCCCGGAAGTTACAACGTTAGCAACCGAGCTTCCACTGATCGTCCCTTGAAGAGCACTCGAGAAAATAGCTACTTTCGCAGGACCGCCGACTCTTCTTCCTGCGATAACGATGGATAGATCGTTGAAATACTCTCCTACTCCCGTTTTGACGAGAAAGGCTCCAAACAAAAGAAACAAAAAGATATATGTGGATGAAACCGCAAGAGGTGTTCCTAAAATTCCTTCTGTTGTAAAGAACATCGTCCTTACGATCCGTTCGATCGTCAACCCTTTGTGCTCTAAGAAGCCCGGCATATAAGGTCCCATATACGCGTAGAGCAGGAATAGACCAGCAATAATCGTGATAGGCAGCCCAACGACCCTTCTTGTTGCTTCTAAAACGAGTATGATGGCGAGCACACCTATTAGGAAATCTTGAGTCGTTAATCTTCCTACCCTCATAACAAGGTCATCCATAAACAAGTACCAATAGGATCCAACGGCTATCGATAGAACGGCCAAGATCATGTCATACCAAGCGATTTGAAAAAGTGGCTTACCTTCTATTTTCTTTTTAGAAGCTGGAAATAGCAAAAAGATTAATGTAAGTGCAAAGCCTAGATGAATCGTTCTTTGCAATTGTGCTGGTAATACTCCAAAAATAGCTGTATAGAGCTGAAATAATGAAAAAGTAATCAAACCGATGAGTGTGATCCAATAAAGTACACCTTTTAATTTACGAAAGCCTGCTTCTGGATCGTACTTTTCCATTAGTTCTTGTACAGCTTGATCTGATATTTGTTCGCGTTTTTTATGCTTGTTCTTATCCAAGTTTTTTCCCTCCTATCAACCTTTGCCATACGTTCAGTTTCTCTACTTTTATTGAAACCCAAGACCCTTTTTCACTGATTTCAGAGAAGGGATACCTATTACCTTTTAGAAGAAGTGTATGATTGGCTATAATTTGTCCGATTCGAATATCTAATGAAGGAAACGTTCTCTTCATGTTGGATAAAATATAGTTCTCACCTTTTTGTGCAAAAACTTCCCCTTCAGCTGCACCAGATGGCATACCCACTCCAAATTCCTGAAACCTCATTTCGGTCTGAAGGATCTCTTCATGATGAACTTGATAGATTTCACGAACCGGTGTTTTATGGATCGAGTGTATGTATTCAATACTGAATTCACTGCTTTGCTTTGCATCAAAGAAAGCTAACGGTTTCCCTGTCATTCCTTCTTCAATCACTACGGATTTGAAAAGTGGCACCATTGAAAACATTGTTAAGATCACTAAACCAACGATGCTTACAAAAATTTTCTTCATAAGAATACATGGACTAAAAAATAATCTTTTAGTCCATGCTCGACACCTCTTATTTTAAGATTCCTTTTTCTTCAAAATACTTTTTAGCTCCAGGATGGAAATCAATCCCCATTCCTTCTACTGCATTCTCTGCAGAGATTAGCTCTCCTTTTGCGTGACTGATCTTATCCGTGTTTTCAAAGATTGCTTTTGTGATCGCGTACACTGCATCGTCTTCCATATCTTTACGAACAGTTAGCATCGAAAGAACGGCTACCGTTTTTACATCTGCTTCAATCTTGTAAGTACCACTCTTAACAGTATCTTCAATGTAATATGGATGAGCTTCGATCAGCTCTTTAATCTTTTCATCTGAAATCGGTACGATCGTTACAGGATTCGTAGCTGATAAAGCATCAACAGCACCTGTAGGCGTTCCTGCTGTGATAAAAGCTGCTTGTATGTTCTTATCTTGAATTCCTTCAGTAGACTCATCGAAAGATAGATGCTGCGCATCAATGTCATCCATTGTCATGCCATGAATCTTTAGAATTTGTTCAGCATTCGCGAACGTTCCACTACCTGGTGCTCCTACTGAAACCTTTTTGCCTTTCAGATCTTCAACTCTCTTAATTCCGCTTTCTTTTAACGTTACGATTTGGATCGTTTCAGGATATAATGTCCCGATCCCTGTTACTTGATCAACTTTTTCTTTGAACATTTCTTTGCCTTCAACTGCATAGCTAGCGATATCTGTTTGTGTGAACGCTACATCAGCATCACCATCTTGAAGCAGCTGCATGTTCTCAACAGATGCACCTGAAGCTTGAGAGTTTGCTTCAATATCTAACTCGTCTTTCACAATCTTCGCCATCTCTCCACCAAGTGGATAATATGTACCGCCTGTCCCACCTGTTACAATACTGATCTGATCAAGATTTAAAGAAGCATTCTTGTCACCCGTTTCTTTCTTTTCAGATGGAGTCTCAATCTTCTGACCACATGCTGCTAGTGAAAAGGCAAGAATCAGTATAAAAAATAACGCAATCCCCTTTTTCATGTTTGTCCTCCTTTTGGAATAATTTGGTCCATTCTTAAATTTTAGCATAAGCTTCGTTAAAATTGCAGAATAATTATAATTTTTAGAAATATTATTCAGACATAAAAAAAGAGCGACCGAAGTCACTCTTTCTCATTCTATTACGCTCTTTTCTAAAAGATTGTTACTTTTAACTCCTTGTCACCTTTGACAATTGATTGTAGTGGAAGGTGCGTGCCTACCACCTGAAATACATCTCGCAAGGCATGCGACGAGGAAGCTTACTCCGCTACCATAAACTTGTAGACGCAGGAGCAAGGAGCATAAAGGCGGGCAGTTTGAAAAGTGGAAGTGGCTCGTTCAGCCCCGACAAGCAAAAGTTGAATGGGCTAGGAAGGCGCACTTTGCTCATCACAGACCGTTTAACTTTTGACCTCGAGGGGCTAGCCACTGCAACTAGACAGCTGAGACACTTAAGAGTGAAACGAACGAATGTGGCTCAGCGCCTGCCCCGTGGAAAGCGAGCAGCCTATAACGGAAATCAACACTTCCAAAAGCAACAAAGTTTACGAAAACAGTCTTCTATTATTAGCTTACGAATGCACGTAGCATCCAGTTATGTTTTGCAAGGCTTTCACGAACGGATAATAACATATCATGTGTTACTTCATCACCTTCACGTTCAGTGACTTCCATTCCTTCTTTAATTTCTGCGATCAAAAGTTCGAAATCGTGAATAACGTTTTGAACCATAACTTCTGCTGATTCGTTAGATCTTGCTTCTTCTACTGTCGCCAACTCTAAATATTCTTTCATCGTTGCAACCGGTGTCCCTTTTAGAACAAGCAGTCGTTCAGCCAGTTCGTCAATGTTCGTTGCGGCTTCGTTGTACAGCTCTTCAAACTTTTCATGAAGTGTGAAAAAGTGAGGTCCTTTTACATACCAGTGATAGTTGTGTAGTTTCACAAACAATACATTCCAGTTCGCTACTTGTCGATTTAATACTTCTTGAATGGTATTCATATAATCATCTCCTTATTTTGTTTCTTCGTTTAATACACGGTTCAAGCGCTTGCGAAGCATGTCCATTCCGCTTCCTCCAGCTTGGAAGTGACGCAGCTTTCCTTCTTTATCAAACACATAGTACGCAGGTACATATTTATTCTCAAAAGCATCCGTTAGTTTATGCTCGCTGTCTACATAGATCGGCTGGGTAATATCATGCCCGATCGCCATCTGTTCGATAACGCTCATGTCTAAATCATTCTCAGAGCGAGGCATATGAACAGCCACTACGTTTAGATCATCTTCATATTCATCACGAAGCTCGTTAACATCCGGCATCGCTTCTTTACACAGTCCGCAACTTACGGACCAGAAGTGGATCAAGGTTGCTTTTTCTCCAACCAACTCTTCTTTTGTTACTTCTTCATTCAACCAAGTTGTAGCACCATCAAGTTCAGGCATTTGTTCACGTAATTTCATCTATTATTTCCCTCCAGAGTTTAAACAATTTTTGATTTCACAATAGTAGTTTTGAAAGTGTTGATTTCCGTTACAGGAGCTCGCTTTCCGGGAGGCGTGCGGTGAGCCTCTTAGCGCTCTGCGCTGTTAAGAGTCTCACCTGTCCCGTTGATCCCCCAGGAGTCTCGCTCCTTATACTCCAATCAACTATTCAATGAGGTAATTTCTTTTAAGATTTTCAAAGCAACTACCTTCTTAAAGAATCCTTTTAATTAAAGTGTCTTTTGCCCTGGCTTCCAGTTTGCTGGGCAAAGTCCGCCTGTTTGTAAAGCTTGAAGTACACGCAGTGTCTCATCAGCATCACGGCCGATGTTGTTGTGAAAGACTACTTGGTACATCATCTCACCCTCAGGATTGATGATGAACATGCCACGAAGTGCAACGCCTTCTTCTTCGATCAGTACTCCATAATCACGTGATACACGGTGATTCGTGTCTGCTGCTAGAGGATAGTTTAATTCACCAAGTCCGTTATCATCACGACTCGTGTTGATCCATGCTAAATGTGTATGAACGGTGTCTGTGGAAACCCCGATTACCTCAGCATCTAAATCTTCAAATTCACTATATCTATCTGATAACGCAGTGATTTCAGTCGGACATACGAAAGTAAAATCCATTGGATAGAAGAATAGAACAGTCCATTTTCCATCTTCCATGTTTTTTTCTAAACTTACTTTTTTCGTTTCTTTATTAGGCATGATCGCTTCCATCTCAAAGCGAGGTGCTTGTTTGCCTACCATACGTTCTGCCATTTAACATTCACTCCTTATGTTTTAAATGATAATGAATATCATTATCATGTTGTTTACAATCTTTATTATACTCACTTCTATTTTGAAGTCAATACTAATTTATAATAATTATTAATAAGGAACAAGTATTGTGCTCATACGTAATCAAAAACAAAAAAGCCTTACTCCGATATTAGGAGTAAGACTATGCATTATCTTCTTTATGCTGGTGAATTTGGCTAGTAATGATCTGTTTGTTTTTCATTAGAATCGGTATACAAGCTACAAAGAGCGCTAAGCCGATCGCAATTGCAATGATTGTTCCATTCCCTTTAATAAAACTGTCACCTAACAAGTTGTATGCGAGTGTTCCTGGTAAAACGCCAAGCATCGTAGCTAAAATGTATGAACGGAGTTTAAGCTTAGAGATCCCAGCCACATAGCTTACAACATCAAAATTCAATACCGGAATGATTCTCAATAAGAAGATATAAAGGAACCCTTTTTCCTTCAGCTGATTCTGCCATTTCTCAATTCTTGAAGGTGAATCTGCTTTTTGCTTGATCCACTTCGCTCCAAGATGCTTGGCGATGTAGAACGATAAAATTGCACCTACCGTCGCTGAGAATACGGTATAAACCGTTCCCCATACTACTCCAAATGCTAAACCACCTGCAAGTGAAAGAACAGAGATTGGAAATAAAGTAAAGGGCCGAATTACATTTACGATGATATAAACGATTGGAGCGACCATCCCAAAGGATAATACCCAATCACGCATAGATATGGGGGTTATTTTAAAGACAAAATGGTTGAGAGCAAATAGAAACAAAACAATCAATAAGATTACACTAATCTTCATCAAAGTGCTTCTTTTCATATAACCCCCCTCTTTGCCGTTTTTTCTTACTTTTAATATTCCTGATTTTGAGAGTTTGTAAACGTTAGCGCTGTTCGGCTTTAATCACCACTCCGTTACCTGAAGGGTCTTTTAACAAAATGTTTTCCGATTCTATATGATATGGAACTTGCTCGCGTTCTAGAGCACTTAAAACTTTTTCGACTTCCAACATTGACGGAACGATGATTTCATAATGAAGAAGTCCTGTTACATCTTCTCGGTTTGACTCGCCATCCATTCCGTTCCAAATATTTACGGCGATATGGTGATGATATCCTCCCGCTGAGATGAATAGAGCATGGTTTCCCATCCTTGTCTGTTCTTCAAATCCTAATACGTTCATATAGAAATTCTCAGCTTCAGCGATATTTAATACATTCAGATGCACATGGCCCATAACCGTGTTTTCTGGCAGACGACTCCAAGTTTTTGAATCTCTTTCTGCTAAAAGACTTTGTACGTCTAATGGTTCGCTGACAGCTGGCAATTTTCCTCTTTCATCTCGTCGCCAATCTTCGCGATCAATATCTCTGTAAATTTCGATTCCATTGTTCTCAGGGTCTTGTAAATAGATCGCTTCGCTAAATTTATGGTTTGACGCTCCTAACAGTTGTGTGTTTGTTTCAATAAAGTGATACAGCACATTCGCAAGATCTTTTCTGCTTGGTACAAGCAAAGCCAAATGATATAGACCTGCGCTTTTCACTGGTCGCTGCTGGAGCTCAGGATTACCTTCTAAAATAAGGATTGGCGTTTTCCCATCAGCTGTTAATTTCACGCTAGTTTCTCGTTTTGATAAAATTTGCAGACCGATTGTTTCTGTATAAAATTTAACAAGCTTCTCGAGATTCTTAACTTGTAAAGCCACACTTCCGATATGAGTTTCTTTATGAATAGGCGTCATCTTTCTTCCTTCTTTCCTATTTAATAGCAAACAAGATGAATTTTATAAATTATTTAATTACTTTATGTAAGTTATTATAAAATAGTTATTAACAAACTTCAACTAGCAAAAAAATGAAAAGAAAAAAAGGCTGATTCACTCAGCCTCCAATATAGGACATTTCTATTTTTTTTCTTTCACTTATTCCTTGTTCTTTTCTTTCATCTGAATATCGATCAGAACGATTTCCCCATATTTCAACAATGCGATTGAAAATCTCCTTGTCAGTAGCACCAGCTCGTACAAATTCTTTAAGGTCAGTCCCTTTCCCTGTAAATAGACATGTGTAGACTTTTCCATCTGCAGACAACCTCGCTCTTGTACAAGTCGAACAAAACGTATCACTGATTGAAGAAATTATGCCAATCTCGCCTTGACCGTCAGAGTATTGATAGCGTTTGGCAACTTCTCCATAATATTTTCGATCAACCGGTTTCAACGGCATCTCTGAATCAATCATCTTTAAGATCTCATTCTTTGATACCACTTCATCCCAATTCCAACCGTTAGAGGTGCCAACGTCCATATATTCAATGAAACGCAAAACATATGGAGTGTTTTTAAAATGACGGGCCATAGGAAGAATTTCTTTTTCATTGATCCCTTTTTTGACCATCATGTTTATTTTGACAGCAAGACCCGCTTCATGTGCAGCTTCTATCCCTTTCAATACAGGAGAAACCCCTACACCTCGTCCGTTAATGTAGCCGAATAAATCGTTATCAAGCGTATCCAAACTCACGGTTACTCTGTCCATACCTGCTTGCTTTAAAGAAACCGCCATCTTTGGAAGGAGTACGCCATTTGTGGTTAAGGCAATATCTTTGATTCCTTCTATTGCACGTAGACGCTTCAGCAGGTCAGGAAGATTTTTACGAAGTAAAGGTTCACCACCAGTAATTCGAATTTTTTCCACCCCTGCTTTTGCAAACTGTGAGGCAATACGTACGATCTCATCGAAAGATAATAACTCGCTTGGTGTTAAGAACGGGTAATCTGGTCCGAAAATTTCTTTAGGCATACAATAGGTACACCGAAAATTACATTGATCGGTTACCGAAATCCGCAAGTCCTGCAGCGGACGATGCAAACGATCAGTGATTCCATTACTTTCATTCATATCATCACATCATTTGTTTTAGTATTTTTATCAATGTACCACGAATAAAAGGAAGTTAAAACCAGAACCACTTACAAAAATGTTCTTCATCTATATGAATGAGATTAGTTCATAATCACTATTTAAAACAGTTAAATAGATCATTATTACCAAATTTATTTCTATTGAACTTCGCTAATCCTTGATCCCACGGCATTTTATGATCATACCGAATATTTAATCATTTCCTTTTTCTTGTTGCACTTGTTTATTGGTTAGTAAAATGTTACGATAAATAAGAATTATTTTTGTTCGATTGTACAGGTAACCTATTATCTTGATATTTTTGAGCAGAGATAGTATTATTGTGCGGATTGGCACGACAGGAGGCAACAAAAATGGAACAAGGTAAGGTTAAATGGTTTAACGCAGAAAAAGGTTTCGGATTCATCGAGCGCGAAGGTGGAGACGATGTATTCGTACACTTCTCAGCTATCCAAGCTGACGGTTTCAAATCTTTAGACGAAGGTCAAGACGTAACGTTCGAAGTTGAACAAGGACAACGTGGACCTCAAGCTACTAACGTACGTAAAGCATAATAACCCAATAGATAAACAGGACTCTTGCAAAAGAGGCCTGTTTTTTTTATGACCTCAACTTCACTTCACCTTAAACATTTCATAGTTTTAAAAATTTTTCAGTAAATTCAAACATGCGTTAATTATTTTTGTTAAAATAAATTTAACGTCTTAAATAATTAGGAGTTAAAAATGGATCTTCACTTGAAGCAGAAACAAGATCAGATTGAAATCGGAACACGAATTGCTGAAAATGCTCCTCAAATTGCAGAGAAGATCATAACTAACATACAAAATAGTAATGCATATGTTTCACTTCAGCAAAATGCTCCTATGAATGAGTACGAGGAACTTCAACAATCTATTATGTTCATTCGTTTAATCGGTGATGCTGTGTCTGGAAAAGTTTCGGATTCAAAGAAAACGATTTTCGAATGGGGAGAGAATATCGGCATGCTCGCTGTTCACTCTGGCCAGCCGCTTGATACAACACTTGAGAGTACTTCTTTCTATCGGGAAGTGATATGGGATTTTATAAAAGAAGAAGGTTCACTGCAATCGATGTCTTTGGATTCCGTATTGCATATTTCAATGACGATCAATCCAATGATTGATTACGCGGTACAAGCATTCAGTAAGTCATATGTGAAGAATTACAGAGAGATGAGTGAACAGTTCCATCTATCTCTTCAAGAACTGTCTGTTCCTGTTGTGCCTCTTTTTCCTGGTGTTGCCGTCCTGCCCGTCGTTGGTGATATTGATACGAACCGTGCAAAGCTTTTACTCGAAGCTACACTGCAACAGTGCTTAGATCATGAAATCACTTCCTTAGTAATTGATTTATCTGGTGTAAGTTATATTGATACGATGGTTGCTCACCGCCTTTTTCAACTTGTCTCAACACTGAAACTTTTAGGAGTCAAAACCACTCTAACAGGTTTAAGCCCTGAGATCGCCCAAACATCTGTGAGCTTGAATCTAGATTTTGATGAAATCACGTTAAAAGGAAATCTTCTTCAAGCATTGGCTGACTTTGGATATGGAAAATTGGATAGAACAAATACAACCAACAAAAAGAACAGACTCTGATTCAGGGTCTGTTTTAATCGTTTTTAGGAGTTGCCACGTTTTAATTCCTCTAACTCTTGAAGAAGTGACTCTACCATCTCATCACATTTTTTCAGCTCATTATTAAGCATACTGATGGTCTCTTCTTCCCAAGAAAAAGGATCACCGTTTTCCGGTGTGACTGGAAGATCTTGATAGATATCTCCTTGTTCTCGCTCATCAGGCTGAAAGTATATGGCTACTTCACAAGTTGGACTTCCTAGAGCGATTCTTTGACGCAGCGAAACTTTTCCATAACCAAATTTTCGTGCTGCTATTCCTCCAAGTATACTGGATGTCATTTTGCATAAGTGCGGTGCATCCTTAACAAATTCCCCGAAAGGACACTCTTTTGCACGAACTATTACATGGTCAGGCTTTACACTGACAATCTCAAAATGCCCGCCGATTGAATTTTTTAAATCAATGATGACATGAACGTATCGATCGACTGTCCAGTCCGGTGGATTCTCATAAAATCCCTCTATCCATTCTCCGGTACGAAGACCGAGCTGCTCGATATATTGTTCCGCAGCAGAACCAATTGTTTTCTTATGAATATGGGCATATTGAGTAATGAGTTTTGCTAAAAAAGTGTGTCCATTCAATTCACCTTTTGAAAGGTTCATAATGCATCTACCCTTTCTATTGAATTACATGCTGTTTCATTTATTTTGGCAAGATATGGACAACACTCTTTGGATACCCGAATGAGATTGTTTAAAACATTATTTTACTCATCGGAATAAATATTTTACTCTTTAAGTTATCTAGCACTCTTTTTATTCTACAAAACTTATGCTGAGAGGGACTGTTCCTGTCAGAAACGGTTTTCATTCAATCAAGTTTAAGTTAAAATTAAATAAAATTAACTTAGTTAAACATAGCTTAAATAAAGGAGATAACGATGAACTTAGAGCAAATGAAATATATTGTAGAAGTGGCCAAAGAAAGTTCGATTACGAAGGCGGCAGACAAACTTCACCTATCTCCTTCAGCGATATCACAATCGATCACTCAACTCGAAAGAGAGTTTGGTGTTACTATTTTCACTCGATCTAGACAAGGTACTATTCCTACTACTGATGGGAAATTTATCGTATCCAAAGCATACGAAATTCTTAAAAAAATGCAAGAGCTTCATGAAGAGTTAGCCGATAAACAACATGCCAAAACACATGTATTAAAGGTGGGATGTGCACCTGCCCTGATGTATATCGTGTACGATGCCTTTTTGTTATTTCATGAGCAGTTTCCTGAAACGAACGTGATGATTCGAGAAATCGATCAAGATCATATATTAGAGGAAATGAAGAACGGACATATTGATATTGGTCTAAGTCCTTTTACAGATTATGAAGTATCCAACCTTCAGCATGAAAAAGGAGTGGACTATGAATTGTTGTATACAGGACACGTGTGCGTTTGTGCAGGCAAGAAATCTTCGTTGTACTACAAAGATTTTCTTACGCCAGATGAGTTGAGCGATGAAAAACTGGTGATTTATAATTCTAAAGGAGGTATAACATTCAACGATAAGTACGTAAAGAACGAACAAATCTTATTCTCATCCAATAATATTGAAGTCATGCGTTCTGCAATCTTGGATGGACATGCTTTTTCTTTTGTTTTTAACTTCACCTTCAAAAACAATACGGATGTTAAGAACGGCAACTTATCTATCATCCCGTTCAAGCAGCCTGATTTAATCTATCAAGACTTTTGGACATTGTATCCTTTAACAAAAGGTTTGTCTGAAGAAGCAAAAGAATTTAAGGAAAAAGTAAAGTATCTTTTAGATAAGTAGTTTTGATCTTTTATTTTACAGATGGATTCTCCATTATTCTTTTTTGATATAGATAGATCAGTTTGTCCAGCTTCTGACTCTGTTTGACGAGATCAGCATTTGAAAAATCATTGGAACTTGGTTTTAGATCATACATTTCTTGACGACAGATTTTAATTTCTTGCAATAATATATTTAGATCAACATCCATGAATGATTTCCCTTTCTATCAACTAGCTACTTCCAAATAAATGGATATGCATTTATCATAGTTGTTCTTTGTTTTTATGTAAATTTAGAAATAGTTAAAGACCACTAATCTATTCTTAAGGCATCTTGTATGTCATATAGGAAGCTCAGTTCTAAATGATCGTTGCTTTTGACGTGTTTTAAAAACATCATTGACAAGTTCATTGAGTGTCAGGTGAGAGGTGAGACACCTAATGGCGCAAGGCACCGAGGTGGCTCACCGCACGCCCCGCGGAAAGCGAGCATCTGAAACGGAGATCAACTACTTTCTAGAGCAACAATATATACGAAAAGAGAAGTTCCATTCAAGCATATGGGCTTCTTTTTTTCGTTTACAAGTCCCTGTATATTTTTACTTCTCTCCTGTTAAAGGAATAAACACCTCATTCAATGGACATACCTAGTAAAAAACGAGGGAGGTCTGTTGCATTGAAAAAAGAAGGAAATTCACATATAGACCACTCCCCATTCTTAAGTAACAGTCTTTCTAGCAATCTAGAACTGATTCAAACTACGCTCGGTCCAACACCTGATTTAAAAATGTTAAAGTTCGAAATCAGGAGTGAACCATTAACCATTCTTTATATGGCAGATTTAGTTGATTCAGAAAAGCTGCAGAACATCTTAAAATCAATCAAATATATAAAATACGCGCCACCTGTGGATACATCATTGTTTGAGCAAATGTACTCGGATATCTATCTCACGGCTCAAACTGATAAAGTATCAAAAATGAATGATGTGATATACCATCTTTTAAATGGAAAAACCGTTATCCTAATGGATTCCATAAACGAAGGGTTTAGTGTGGATACGTATGGGGGGAAAGTTCGTGCTATCGAGGAACCACAAACTGAATCTCTTATTCGTGGTCCTAAAGTAAGTTTTACAGAAGAAATCGGTGTCAATATTGCGATGATCCGTAGACAAATCACAGATCAAAACTTGAAGATAGAAAGTTTCGTGATCGGTGAACGAGGAAAGAAAAAAGTAGCTTTGTTATATATTGGCGATGTAATCAATCCTGCAATCGTAGATGAAGCAAGACATCGTTTACAACATATAAGCATTGATGCAACTATCGATTCTGGCATTATCGAACAATCGATAGAAGACAACTTTATGTCTCCCTTTCCGCAATTTATTAGCACGGAGCGTCCTGATAAAGTTGCGCTCTCACTATTGCAAGGAAGATTAGCGATTATTCCTGATCAGACAGCAAACGTACTGATCGCACCCGTTTCAATTCTGGATACGGTTCAGTCACCTGAAGATTATTATGAAAGATGGCACATCGGCTCACTGTTGCGCATGCTGCGTGCATTCGCTGTTTTCATCTCACTCTTTCTTCCATCCTTTTATATAGCCCTAGTTTCCTTTCATCAAGGCTTGATTCCGTCACGTCTCGCTTTTTCAATAGCAGCTTCGCGTGAAGGTGTTCCTTTTCCAGCATTTGTTGAAGCTCTGATGATGGCCATCACGATGGAACTTCTACGCGAAGCAGGATTGCGTCTTCCGAAACCCATCGGACAAACGATTGGTATCGTGGGAGGAATCGTGATTGGAGAAGCTGCTGTTCAAGCTGGGATCGTTAGTACAGTAATGGTCATCGTAATCGCAATCACAGCAATTGCTTCTTTTACATTACCGGTCTATAGCATGGGTGTAACGTATAGAATTCTATTGTTCTGTTTTATTTTTGCTGCAGGCATGATGGGACTCTATGGAATCTCACTCGCTTTTATCGTACTTGTTATACACATCGTAAATCTGACCAGTCTAGGTATTCCATACGCAGCCCCTCTTGCTCCTATCTTTATCAACGACTGGAAAGAACTATTCGTACGTTTGCCTATCTCTTTTACAAAAAAGAGACCTGTTTTCTTAGATCCTGTAGATGAAGTCCGTTCAGAGAAAGAGGAATAAACTGTGAGTAAAGTCAAATACACCGATCGTTCCATCAATGCTAAAGAATTAATGTACGCAGTAGCTTCCATGGTAATTGGTGTAGGTATCTTTAATCTGCCTCGCTATATCACGACCGTTACAAACGGCATCGACGGTGTGATCAGTATTCTATTAATGGGAGGAATCGTACTAGGTATCGTATGGATCATGGGGCAGTTCATCCGAATGTATCCAGGCAAAGGCATCTATGAAATATTGCTAGCGATCATCCCAAAGCCGATCGCCTTTCCTTTGATCATCATTTATGGTGCATTTTTTGCTTTATTGGCAGCCTATGAAATACGAGCAATCGCAGAAATAACTAAAAAATATCTGTTACCCAACACGAGCTCTGATAGTCTTAGTCTGCTCTTTCTGCTTGTTACATTATATGCGCTTTTCGGATCTCGTACAGCACTCATTCGTATAAACTCCATGTTCTTACCTGTCGTATTAATCGTGTCCTTATTATTAGTTGTTTTAAATATTCGAATCATGCATTTCGATAATTTTTATCCATTGTTCACAACAGACCTGCCAGGCTATGGATCAGGCATGATTAATATATTCTTTTCGTTCACAGGCATCTCAATTATCTTAAGCTATTCTTACCTCGTAAATGAACCTGATAAAGCATCCTTTGCTGCGGTGAAAGGTGTATTTATCTCCATAATCATCTACACCATGGTCTTTGTTTCATGTGTAGCTGTCTTTTCTAATCTCGGGACTGATTTTTTGGAAAACCCAACGATCGAGTTAGGGAAGGAAATTGAGCTTCCTGGAGGTTTTTTTGAAAGATTCGAATCAGTCTACTTTACGATTTGGATCATGACGATCTTTAATACTACATCGATGTCTATTGATTCTTCACTCATCGTCTTAGAATCTCTTTTTAAAAAAGCAAAGAAAGAGACACTTATCGTTATCCTATCTCCTATCATTTTTTTCATCTCTATGGTTCCGATAGGCATGGAAGGTATGGAAGCGATGGGAACATTTATCGGACGAGTCAGCTTAGCCTTAATTGCAATCGTGCCGATTCCTCTTTATGTTATCGCTAAGATCAGAGGTGTGAAATCATGAAGAAACTTTGTTATATCCTATCAATCCTACTTTTTATTAATTTGTTACAAGGTTGCGGAGCACGAGAGATCGAGAAAAAGGCTTTTGTGATTGGTGTCGGAATCGATGCGAAAAAATCGGGGGATGATTCGAGTCAGCCATTGATGAACGGAACTTTTCAAGTTGCTGTACCAAGATCACTAAAACCTGAAATAACGAATGAAAAAGCATATCAAAACTTTGAGGAAAAAGGCCATGATATATCCGAACAAATATCAAGAATTGCTCAATATTCGAACAAAGAGTTATATTTTGCTCACAACCAAATTATTTTGGTTTCGGATAAGGTTGCCAAACAGCCGCAAAGAATGGAGCGTTTGTTAGATTTTTTTGTCAGACATGAAGATATTAGACGCAGTGTACGTGTCTTTATTACGAAAGGTGATACAAAACAGTATCTTAACGTTGAGAATAACGAAAAATTACCGTCACTCTATATCGATACGCTGTCCGCTAATGTACAAAATCATTCCCGTACTGCGAGTATTAAGCGGTTAGGAGATCTACAGGAAGACCTGTTAGCACATCGTTCATTCGTCCTGCCAATGCTGAATTATAAGAATACAGAAGAAATCAAACTTGGCGGAGCAGCCATCATAAAAGGAGAATCGAGCAGATTAACGCATGTTCTAAATGAAAAGGATACAGAGGCGATGAACTTATTGAACGGTGAATTCCAAAACGGTATGCTTTATTTCGAATTAGATGACGATCTATACATCTATAAAATAGATAAATCAAAAAGCAAGATAAAACTCGTTCATTCAACAAACGGACAGCTTACCTTCAAGATTACAGTCAGCGTGGAAGGAGAAATTCAAGAAGTCAATAAAAAGATGGATACACGTACCATTTCATCAGATCATGTAAAAAAAGAGGTAGAGAAACAGATTGCTAAGAAAACGGAGCGAGTTATTGCGAAATTGCAAAAACAGTATAAAACGGACGTTCTTGGCCTTGGTGTATACATGGAAAAACATCATCATAAAGAATGGTTAAAACTAAAAGATAACTGGGAAACGGGTAAAAATCACTTTAGCCAAGTGAAGATAAACACACACATCCATACGTCTATTAACTCAGCAGGAGGTCTAAGGTAAATGTTTGAAATGAATGAATTATTAGCTCGCATTCTTACATGGCGATTTATCTTCTTCACCTTACTATCCTTCTTATTTCCGTTCACCTACATCACACTGTATAAGTTGCTGCAAAAAAGAGGGATGCCACTATGGAAAAAAGAAGCACGTACCACTTCAAATAAATGAACAATGCGTGAAGTAATTGATGCTATTCCTCATTTCAGACTATGATATACTCATAACGTTTTGCCTTGTATGGATAAGGTAATTGTTATGAGTATAAACCTAAGGGGGAATTTCATGGATACAGTATTATATTTTATCTATACAGCGGCTTACCTCGTTTTACTTATCATGTGCATAAACTTCGGTAACAGATGGGATGCTTCTTCCCTACTCTTTCTGGTAGTGTTCGGACTTGTTTATGATAACGGATTAATCGCCATAGGAAAATTCTTAGGTGAAGGACCACTTTTAGAAAACTTGAGCTATTTACGATTTTGGTTTCATGCGTTCTTCACTCCTACCCTCGTTCTATTTTCATGGAGTGTTTTAAACAGAGCTGGAATTGAATTCGCTAAGCGAAAAATTGTATACATAGGAGCTCTTCTCTACACGATTGCCCTTGTCATTATGGAAATCATCACTGAAACATATGGGATAAAGATTGTTCCAGAAAGAGAACATGGTTTGCTTCGCTATGTTTCTGCAGAACCTTCATCAGGGCCTCCTCTCATGGTCCTGTTCGTTTCTATTGCTTTGATCACGGCGGGAGCAATTCTTTGGAAAAAAACGGGCTGGAAGTGGATGCTGATTGGTTCAGTGGTGATGACAGTAGGAAGCGCAGTGCCTATTCCAGTAGAAAGTGCCGCAGTTACAAACGGATTTGAATTGTTTCTGATGACCACACTTGTTGCAACGAAAATCCATCAAGACCGCCAATTGAAAGGTGCTTAATATGAAACGGCTAATTAAAAGAGCTTTTCTTGTTCTCGCAATCCTATTTGTATGCTGCTTGATTGGATTTTTTGTGTGGACTCAACAGACGTATGCACCTACTAAAGAACTGCTGAGGAGCGTTGGAGACATTGAGTATGAAGACGATTGGGTGACGTTCAAACCCAGTGGTACGAATAAAGAGGTTGGGATTATCATTTATCCGGGTGCAAAAGTTGAACCAGAAGCATATGGTTATCTCGGGAAACGATTATCAGACGCTGGGTACACCGTTGGAATTCCGAAATTCAACCTAAATCTCGCCATGCTAGAAGCAAATAAAGCAGAAGAATGGATCAAACGTAAACCATCCGTTAAGAAATGGTTTATTGGCGGGCACTCCTTAGGTGGAGTAAGCGCAGCTGCATTTGCAAATGAAAATCCCGACGTAATAGAAGGTGTTATTCTGCTCGCCTCTTATCCTGCAAATGGGGATGACTTTTCAAACAAAGACACTCCCATTCTATCTATTTACGCAGAAAAAGATGGCCTAACGACTAAGGATAAGATTGAGGAAACGAAAAGTTTGTTGTCACGTGAGACTGTTCTATTTGAGATCAAAGGTGGAAATCATGCTCAATTCGGAATGTATGGAGAGCAAAAAGGTGATAATCAAGCAGACATTTCTGCTAGATCACAGCAGGATTTGATTGCTGATGAGATGATCAAGTGGTTAGATAATCAATAACATATAAACAAAAAAACTCACTATTTTTGTGAGTTTTTTTTACATTAATACTGCAAGTAATATGGGCAGCGTGATCAGTGAAAAAAGTGTACTTACTAAGGTTGCACTCGATACGAAATCAGGCTCTGTTCCAAACTGTAACGCATACATCGTCGTGTTTGCTGCTGAAGGCATCGCAGCCATAAGAATCATAATTGCTGCAAGCATATCATCTACAGGAAGAATCAAGGTGATACAAAATGCGATCAGAGGTGACACCGCTAATTTTAGTAGCAGCGAATACGTTAACTTCTCCACTTGTACGTGGCGTAATGATATCTTCGCGAGTTGCATACCGAGTATGATCATGATGGTCGGTATCGCAGAGTTCGCCACAAGATCTAGAGCTTCTGACACAGAACCTTTAATCGGTATGTGTAACTGTTGAAAGACTACACCCGCTATCGCTCCGTATACAATCGGCATCCGTCGCACTGCTCTTAATGCTGAAGAGATACCGTCGTTTTCTGGACTGCCTTTTGCTGCATAATAGACTCCTACTGTACACATGACTAACTGCTGGATAACCATAAGTACAACCGCATAATCTAACCCTGCTGCCCCAAACGCGAACAGCGCGACTGGCGTACCATAGTTCCCATTATTCATAAAAGCAGAAGCTAAAATGACACCGCAAGTTTCCCGCATATTGTATCTTTTAAAATAACTGATCACGTACACGAGACCGATCAAAGTAAAACATAGAATGAGCGTATAGATGAGCATATATCCATACGTTTTCGTAAAAGTAGTTTCATAAAACGTTCGAAATACAAGAAAAGGAGACATCAGATAAAGTGCCATCTTGGAAAGTGTTTGTGTTTCGAAACCTAACGTTTTTTGACCGAGAAACCCGATACCAAAGATCGCAAATACCGGAAGAATGATGCTCAGCAGCTCTATCATGTCTTATCCCTTCTTTCTGTTAACTACAACGGAAAAAGGCTGACCGGAGAGATCAGCACTTTTTTCTCGCTACAAATTTAAAACAATGATTCGTTCTTCAGTCATCTCTTCAATCGCATAGCGAGGACCTTCTTTTCCAGTCCCGCTCTTCTTTACGCCACCGTATGGCATGTGATCCACTCGATATGCTGAAGCATCGTTTACGATAAGTCCACCCACTTCAATCTCTTTCGCCGCTTTCATAGCGAATGCAAGATCATTTGTGAAAAGACCTGCTTGCAATCCATAATCCGAGTCATTCACTTGGTCGATCACTTCGTCTATCGTAGCATATGTGTCTATCCCAACAACAGGACCAAACACTTCTTGTTTGCAAACTTTCATTTCTCTTTTAACATCTGAGAGTATCGTAGGCTCGTAAAATGCTCCATTACGGCTACCACCCGTTACAATAGTTGCTCCGTCAGTCACTGCTTCGTTCACCCACTCTTCAACACGCTCTGCTTCAGCCTGCCGGATCATCGGGCCAATATCGGTTGTTTCGTCCAATGGATCACCCGATTGCAGCTGTTCTGTTTTATCTTTTAATAATTGAGTAAATGGTGTTTTAACATCTTGGTGAACATATACACGCTGAACAGAAATACATACTTGACCTGCATTATTAAAACTTTTGTTTGCAATGAGTGCTGCAGCTTTATCAAGATCGGCATCTTTATGAACGATCGTTGCGGAGTTATTTCCTAACTCCAGTGACACTTTACGAAGTCCTGCCTTTTGTCTGATGATTTCACCTACTCTTGGACTTCCGGTAAAAGTAAACATCTTAACGTCTTGATTTTCTAGCAGCCATCCGCCTACTTCTGCACCATCGCCTGTAATGACTTGGAGCCTGCCATCAGGCAAGCCAGCTTCCTTAAATACCTCTGCTAACATAAGGGCACACAATGGTGTAACTTCAGCTGGCTTTAGCACGACCGCATTACCTGCTGCCAGCGCTGGACCAATCTTATGACAAACGAGGTTCAGCGGCACATTAAACGGTGTAATTGCCGCAATAACACCAACTGGTACTCGTAGTGTAAAAGCCATTCGATTTTCAGAACCTGGTGCTGATTCTACAGGTACCCCTTCACCGTGGATACGCTTCGCTTCTTCAGCTGAGATTTCAAGTGTTTGGGCAGCTCGTTCTACTTCTACTCGTGAATCACGGATCGGCTTACCTACTTCAGCGACTAACACTCTTGCGAACTCTTCTTTTTTCTCCAATAATAATTGTGCAGCATTTGTGAGCACAAGATAACGGTCGTATGCCGAGAAGGTTTCTTTATATGCTTCTTTGGCTCCTTCTACCGCTTCATCTACATCCTTTTTTTCAGAGCGCGCAATCGCAGCTTCTACATTTTGCGTATATTTATTGAGTACTTCCAAGACCTCTGTTTTTTCTTTCCAAACACCGTTAATCCATAGTCCGTATGTTTGATACTTTGTATTGATCGCCACAAATCATCACTCCCTATTTTATAACGTTACGACCTTTTCGCGCATTGTGAATTCACTCGCTTTTCCTGCACTTCCGAATAGACGTATTTTCTCCTGAACTTTTTTCTGCATAACTTCACGCCCTCTGCCCAGGGAAACAGCTAGATGAAATTCTTCAGGATTTTCTTCAAGAACTTGCTGCATTCCTTTTGTGAATGATTGTCTAAGTTCTGTATCCACATTGATTTTTGCAATACCTAACGATACTGC
This sequence comes from Fictibacillus sp. 18YEL24, assembly GCF_015903855.1. Classification (GTDB taxonomy): domain Bacteria; phylum Bacillota; class Bacilli; order Bacillales; family Fictibacillaceae; genus Fictibacillus; species Fictibacillus phosphorivorans_C. Next base: position 740,135 of record NZ_JACZDT010000002.1, on the reverse strand, counting down.
TTTTGTAATTTGCTCATCTGGCACGTCAGAACCACCATGTAGTACGATAGGACGGTTAACCGCTGCTGAGATTTCTTTTAATCTTTCAAATGCCAGTTTTGGAGGGTTCTTATAAATTCCATGTGCTGTACCTATTGAGACAGCAAGATAATCTACATCCGTTGCTTCAACAAACTCCACTGCTTCTTCGGTTGCTGTAATCATTGCGTCTTCTTCAGCAACCGTTATATCATCTTCCGTTCCGCCAATCTTACCGATCTCACCCTCAGAACCGATTCCAAGCGCACGTGAAGCGTCTACTACTTTTCTCGTTATGAACGTATTCTCTTCGAAAGAAAGAGCAGAGCCATCAAACATAACAGATTGAAAACCGAGCTGGATGGCTTTCATTGTTTGTTCATATTCCCTGCTGTGATCTAGATGGATACAGACTGGAACAGATATGTTTTTCATGAAAACATCAATCATTGCCTTCATCGGTTCAAGTCCGATCGTGTTGATTACTTTTTGCCCAACTTGAATCATAATTGGTGCTTGTTCTTGTTCAGCAGCTTCTAAGATAGCAAGGATGGTTTCTGCGTTATGTGCACTAAATGCCCCAACAGCATATTGATTCTCGTAAGCATGTGTTAACAGTTCTTTTCCTGATATATATCCCATTGTAATACCTCCGAATGTTTTTGATTAACGTCTTAGTTCAATGTCATAATGGTATTGGTCACTTCTATACCTTGTTTTTGTATACTCGATCGGCTTGTCGTTCAATCCATAACTCAGTCTAGTCATCTCTAAAAGTGCTTCTCCTGCACGAATTCCAAGTAGATCTGCTTCAGAAATCGTAGAATTTATAGCAGAAATTTTTTCATCTGCACGTTTTAACATAATATTGTCTTCTTCCAAGATGGAATAAAATTTAGCAGTATCCAGATCGTGCTTCATCAGTAACTTTCCGATCGCTTCTGGCCAACATGATCGCTCTAATGCAATCGGAACATCATCTGCAAATCGGATGCGTTCAATGATAAGGACTTTTTCATCTTCATTTAATCCTAACTTTGTTTTTTCAAAAAAAAGCGTATCAATAAATTCTGCACGCAGAACTTTAGAGTGAGGAACTTGTCCTTTCTCCATTACTTCTTCTGCAAATCCTTTTAATCTTTTTAATGAGCCAACAAGCTGTTGCGGCTTCACAACCGTTCCTTTTCCTTGCTGTTTTTCTAAAAGACCGTCAGCCACAAGCATATTGATCGCTTGACGGATGGTCGTGCGGCTCACACCAAATTGCTTCATCAGCTCTTGTTCAGTTGGGATAAGTTGGTTCGGACGCCAGATTTGCTGTTGGATCTTCTCAATCAAATGATCTTTTACTTGCAGATAAAGTGCTGTATTATTGCTTTTCATATAATGTTCTCCTCTTTCTCACAGTGGGATAAAGCTGTAGATCTTCCCCTGCGAGAGGTCGGAGCCATTTGTAATAGGCTTCCGGGTCATCAATAAGTGCATCAGGCAGGAAACGTTCCCCGCCCTTCGCAACAACTTGCAGAGGACAGCTATTCATACTAAAAGTATAATCTATATTTGCCGATCGTTGTATGGTAACCATTCTCCCCGTCTCACCATGTAATACAAGTCTTGCAGCTTCTCGTCCCACTTCAAAAGCTTCCACTTGATCTTGCATAGAAATAACAGCTGATGAGCTGCGCTGATTCATACCAAGAATCTCAGCTCTAGCCATCACACCAAGTTCTGTTTTAACCATTTTCTCAAGCACTCCAGAAATGCCGCCTAGAATCGTCCTGCCTTGAACATTCGCTTTCTCGACCTGATCTGAAAAGGAATTAATTTTACACCCTTCGGCAACAACAATTGTTGCATATCCAAAAGATCGAACAGCTTCTCTAACATTTGCTAACAAATGTTCTGGTTCAATGATTCGTTCTGGAACATATACGATGTGTGGCCCATCATCTTCCCCATTTCTCAAAAGACCGCTTGCAGCAGCGAGCCATCCTGAGTTACGCCCCATCGTTTCTAGTATTCTCACTTGCTCAAAATTCTGCATGGCACATAGATCTCTGCTAATATCTCTGACAGCAGTTGCCACATAACGCGCGGCACTTCCAAAGCCAGGCGCATGGTCCGTTTCAGATAGATCATTATCAACCGTCTTCGGTATACCGATGACTTGAAGATCATAGTAAATGTGTCGCGCTTCCTCAGCTAGCTTATGAAGAGCAGCCATCGTACCATTGCCTCCAATAAAAACAAGAGTATCAATTCCATGTTTTTTTAGATGCCAAATTGATCTTTGAATCTTTTCAGTTGTAAATTCATAGCGTCCTGAACCAAGGCATGCACCGTTTACATATCGATGTGATTTGATCCATCCTAAAAGTTCATCATCAAGCTTTTCTATGTCGTTTTCATATAAACCTTGATAACCGTTATAAACACCAAATAACTCTACTTCTTGTTGGAGCGTTTCTACAAAACCTACTAAACTGGAATTGATGACGGCTGTTGGACCTCCAGCCTGCCCAATTGCTACTCTCTTTGCCATCTAAGTTCGCTCCCTTCCTATACATACACCTCAGTCGGAATATTAAGCAACTTACCTAGCTGCAATAGATCATCAGCCACATCTGCATATACGACAGCAAAGTGAGGTTCATAGCCACTTTCCATTAGAGTATTTACCGTTTCTGAAACATTCCCGTTTAATCTTACTTCAACAGAGGTTCCTGAAAACGGCTGAGGAACATCTAGCGCTTCACCCTTCATCACTAGAAGACGATATCCATCTGGCGTATACCCTAGTCTGAAGATCGTTACTTCTCCAGCTTTTAATCCAAAGTCCATTGTAAAGCCCATTTTACGGTTAGGATGTACACCTGATTGTGCGCCCGTTGACGGACTTGCGAGCGAATAAGCACCTGCTCCGCAATGCCAGAAAACAACTGAATTATTTGGTTCGTTCACATGAACGAGATCCCCAAGATACGGAGCGTTTCCTCCACTTAGTTCTTGTAGGATGAACATCGAAACCGCACCATGAATATCTGACTCACAGGAAGATACCACACCATCTTCGGTAAACTGAGATAGAGTCGAACAAGCAGCTGCTCCTAGTTCATTAAAAAATTCTGGCCAGCATCTTACAGCGAGTGCTGCAATATCTTCTCGTTCGATATACTTTTTCACATACGTGGAAAACTGCGCAAACTTTTTTACCGTGTCATCAGATCGATTCAATCCAATGACTTGCTGTTCAGCACGATCAATAACACCTGCCCATTCTTCCTCCGGCAGCTCTACACATTCTTGAAATGCTTTTAGGAGATCCATTTTTTGAATCGTGACTCCCAGTTTTCGATGAAGAAGTTCTTCGTCTGTATCTGAGAAAAAGAATCCAGGCGGATGTTCTCCAATCACTCCAATCTTTAGCTGCTTCAGCTTGTTAACCAAAACATTCACTCTGATTTGAGAAGAAAGCTGGTTTTGAAGCTGTTCTTCGTCGGGATTACCTAGTACGAATGTAAAAGGGTGACGATGATGCATGAGGACATTACTCGTGCTGTTTCCTCCAGTTAATGAATTAAGTCGCAGCCTACCGCCTACACTTGGTTCTCTTACAGACCATACAACAACAGGTTCGTTTCGATATTGAAGTACTTTCGCGATAAACTCACCATCTGCAAAAGTAACACTTTGGTAGATGATAGAATCAATATTTTTATTTGTTAACGTTTCAAGGAACTTCTCTAGATCTTCTACAGATGTAAGAATTTCTTCTGGTTCATAAACAGTATGGTACTTACTTCTTAGCCATTCAGAGCTTTGATTACGGTATTGCTCACCAGCTTCTAGATCAAATGTTTTTCTGCCAATTGGGATATATACGATTGATGACGTTTGCATAGTTGTCCACATCCTTCATATTATTCTTCCTAAGATAAGTATAACAAAAGGTTACTACCTTTAAAAATATATTATTACCTTTGTGCTTATAAAAATTACTCAAATGCATAAACAGAATAGCGGGGACAAACCTACTCGCTGTCCCCTCTACTATATCTAGTTCGTTAAAGATTCAAACAATTCCTTGTATGAAGAATTCTTTCTGAAAAATACAGGCGGCTTTCCAATTGGTGCTTCAACTTCTGTATATCCGCCACGATATTCTTCTCCAGTCCATACGTGCACCCATTCATCCTCAGGTAAGTACACGTTCCAATGAGTTGTAGCTTCTTCATACACCGGTGCTACTAGAAGATCTCTGCCAAATAAATATTGATATTGAATGTCATAAGCGTTGCTATCTTCTTCATAGTGCATGAACAAAGGACGCTGTACAGGAATTCCTTTTTCAGCATTTTCTTTCACGATTGCTTTCGTATATGGTGCAAGTTTTACATAAAGATCCGTCATACGAGCAATATGCTGCAGCGTCTCTTCATCACCATCAAACTGAAAACAATCATCAGGGCGATTTCCTTCATGTGTTCGCATGACAGGTGTAAAAGTCGCCATTTCTGTCCATCGAAGAAGAAGTTCTTTACTTCGCTTGTTTCCATGAAGACTTGTATAGCCGCCAATATCACTATGATGAAGTCCACAGCCCGTCATACCAGATGAGAGAGCAGCAGGAATAACGGAAGCAAGTCCATCATCTAACGACCAATTCACGCTTTGATCCCCACCCCATAAGAGCGTGCAATATTTTTGAGTTCCCGTATATCCAGCTCTCATGAAGTAAGTAACTTCACCCAATTTCCCCGCTTCACTTACAGCGTCATAGTTGATCTTTGCCCATAGTGCCGGCCAAGCATTGTGCATGATCTTGGCTGAGACTCCATTGTGAAGTTGTACATCCGTTGGTAAATATTCACCAAAGTCAGCCATCCAACCATCTAGTCCAAGATCGATCATATTTTCTTTAATAACTGATTTGTACCAACTAGATGCTTCGTCGTTTGTAAAATCAACCACACCACAATAAAATTCGCCAAAATCAACTAAATAGATATCTCCTTTTTCATTCAAAGCTAAATATCCATGATCTGCAGCTGTTTCATACAGATCACCTTCCACAGCCACATAAGGATTAATATAACCTAGGAATCGAATTCCTTTGGCTTTCCATTCTTTTATTTTTTCATCAAGATTCGGGTATTCATCACTGTTCCAACGCCAGTTCCACATCAATCTCTTTCCGAACGAAGTGATGCGTTTACCTTGCCAGTCCTGACACCAAACGCCTCCGACTTTTATTCCTTTTTCGAGAGCTAAGTCCAGCTTTTTCTGAACTGTATCGGTTCCGCCTTGTAAACCAAGCCAGATTCCGTTATATGTCCAATCTGGTAATTCTGGCTGACGCCCAAACACTTCAGTTAACTTTTCAACAAGCTCCACATAGCTTTCCGCTGTTTCAAAGAGCACATATTTTGGTATATCCCATATTTGAAGTTCGTGATATTCGTTATTTCGAAAGTCAAAATCGGCATAAGCGGTAGTTTCAACATGGCAATAATATTTTTTAGTAGAAATAAAAGTTGGCTGCGGATAGTTCGTATTGTAATAGTCACCACCTGCTTTATCCTTTACATCCGCCTGCCATGTTGTGTACGTATTCTTATTCCTTCCCACACCAGGTTCAGAAGTCCATAGCGGAAAGTTTTTGCCTCTCAAGTTAAAATGTGACAACTGTTCACCGCAACCATAGATTTTCTCGTTACCATCTGCTTTTACACGTATCCATAACCGGTTAATTTCTGATGAACGTTTTGTAAAATAAAGTTTTACTTTTCCGTCCTCTTCGGTTAAAAGAATTTCGAGATCAGTTGGTCCACCGTCAAATTTTGAAAAAGAAAGTTGAAATCCATTCTCCGTTTGAAAAACATCAACATAACGAAGCCCGATTCTTTCTACTACATAATCGTGAATGTCAAAATTTCCTCGATACATGTTGATTGTTTCTTCACCGTATCCTACATATAGCATGGGTTGCTGAACTGAGTGATGAAAGAGCAGTCTGCCTTCAGCAACAATTTGAAATCCATTATTTAATTCCTTCAATACAAATGTTGTTTCATTCGTTTTTAGAGCCATAAGAACCTCCTAATTATGCTAGCTTTCTTGCTTCTTTTACTTCTTTTTTGTGCTGTTCACTTAAGAAGTCTGCATACTTACGATTCCAAACCTTTAGCGATAGATAGATAAGAATTCCAGTAACAATTGCCAATCCTGCAATCGCTGGCCAGAAATACCCTGACACGATTGAATCCTGATAAGCCAAACCAATCGGAGAGAATACGATATACATACTCGCAAGCAAACTTAGCAATATAAACGTTACGGGTAGTGCGTATTTCCAAGGTACCATGTCGACTTGCGCATTAGCTTTATACACATATGGTTTTTGCAAAGGCTTCCATTTTCCTATAGCGATCATAATTCCAACCTCTACAAAGAACAGAATCGCGTAAATATGGATAAAGTTAATGGTGGTTTGAATGCCAAACATCTGATCCAAGCCCCAAACAAGCAAGTAGTAAGTAATAACATGGAAAATGATTACTACTTTTGCAGCAAGTGCTGGAATTCGTTTCGAGAAGATACCGACAAGAACAATCGTAATGATCGGAATATTAAAGAACCCTGTAAAACGTCTGATCAGATCCCAAAGACCATCAGGTGCATTCATCAACAATGGTGAGATAAAGAATGAAACAAGTGCGATTACTGTCCCAAACCATTTACTCATCCGAATCAACTGTTCGTCAGTAGCTTTCGGATTGAATTGCGGTTTATAGATATCAAGAGCAAACATGGTTGCTGCTGAGTTAAGCAACGAGTTAAAAGTACTGAATACCGCTCCTAACAGAACAGCAAGGAAGAAACCTGATAAATATTTTGGCAATACATCTGCTACTAATGTTGGATAAGCAAGGTCAACCGGATTCAATCCTCCCCCATATAGGTGGAAAGCGATAATACCAGGAATCATCATAAATATTGGAATAGCAAGCTTATAGAAACCGGAATAAAGTACCCCTTTTTGACCTTCTTTTAAGTTTTGTGCTCCAAGCGTACGTTGAATAACGTACTGGTTTGTTCCCCAATAAAACAAGTTAGCAAAAATCATACCCGTAAAAATTGTCCCAAATGGAACCGAATCCGTACTCGATCCGATCGCATTTAGTTTTTCCGGACTGTTTGTTGCTATGGTCTTCATGCCCTCAAACATGTTCCCGTCTCCAAGTGCGAAGAAGCCTAGAGCAGGCACTAAAAGTCCAACTATTAAAAGTCCGATTCCATTAATCGTATCCGATACAGCAACAGCTTTTAACCCTCCAAAGATCGCGTAAACTGCTCCAATGATTCCGATCACCCAAATTAAAAGCCAAACCGATTGTGTGTAGGAAATGTTTAAAAGACCTGGCACATCAAAGAGTTTAAGTATAGTCAATGCCCCTGAGTAAAGAGTTGATGGAATCGTAACTAAAATATAGCCGAGCATAAATAGTAAAACTGTATAGCGACGAACCCCTTCATCAAATCGGGTGCTGAGAAACTCTGGCAATGTTGTAAAAGCTCCACCTAAATATTTCGGTAATAGATAGAGAGCCATGATAACAATCGCAAACCCAGCCGTTACTTCCCATGCCATGTTGGACATATTCGTTCGATATCCTTGTCCATTCAAACCGATCAAGTGCTCAGCAGAAAGATTGGTAAGAAGAAGTGATCCGGCGATAAATGTCCCATTCAACCCTCGCCCTGCTAAGAAATAGCCAGTAGAATCTTCTGTCTCCCCTTTTGTTTTTAAGTAAGAGATCCATGCAACAAGCCCCATGAAAAATGTACATGATAAAAGTGTAAATCCAATGCCTGAAAACATATCGAACACCCCTGTCCTTTAGTAATGATAGTTATAACAAGACTTCTATGTTGTTACCGATAATTCCAGGATAAGCTCCTTTTTCAATCAGCTGTTTTCGATCTGGATGTGCGATCAGCCATTTATTCTTCATAAAGAGCAAGTGATCTTCATCAGTACTTTTTTCACGCTCTGCTGGCGCAACTTCTAACGGTTCATTCGTTCCTTTTGGTAAAACAACAATGCATTTGAATCCTGATTCTTGAACTTTACAAGGTGCAAAGTGAAGTGTCGTCTCGTATAATTCAATTGCCGTTCCTTCAGGAATAAAGAAAGCCCTTACATTATTCGAATGAAATGTATTATTTTCGATTTCCTGTACTTTCCCAAGAAGTAGAACTAGATCAGTCACAGCTACATTGATCTCACTTCCTTTGTGATATTCAAGGCCATTTAATGTTGAATTACGACCATTGCAATACCCAATCTGGGCAGGCATCTCACCATAGAAGCAACTCTCTATTTGTTTTTTTACGGCATCGTCTTCCAGCATCGGTTCTGAAGCCACATACACATTTTCATGCTCTGGAATTTCCGTAGATTTCTTCATCGTATTGATTAAACGTGTAAAATCATAGCCTGTAATCTCTTTCCCATAACTCTTAAATGAATCATCTCTAACATGCTCAATAACAATGTTTTCTTTCATGTTAACGTGTGACAACTTATTACCTCCTCTTTTTCAAGCACGAAATAACATAGGTATCTTTAATTAAACATCACTACCTTTTGTTTTAAAAAAATTCAGTCAATATGGATGTTGCTTTTTATTCTATGAAAACGCATCCAAAATTGCAAGGAGTTTTTTACATACAATTGTTTACAAATCTTCGAATCACTCGGCATACAAGGACTTTTCAATTTAAAAAACTTGCAGACATCGTCTACAAGTTTCTTTCTGAAGCTTCCTAACCATTAAAACGTATGTGCGGAATCTTTAGCACGAGCAATCGCATTTTCTTTAATTTCATTTGCTTTATCCGGCATGGCCGCATGTCCTTCTACAAACAATCCCTGGAACGAAGGTACGCCGAAAAATTGCATGATCACGCTTAAATAACGATGCCCCATCTCCATGGCTGCTGCAGGTCCTTCTGAATAAATTCCACCGCTAGCTTGAATATGTAGAGCTTTTTTGTTCGTTAAAAGGCCAACCGGTCCTTGCTCTGTATATTTAAATGCTTTTCCTGCTACTGCCACTGAATCGATGTATGCTTTCATAACAGGTGGAAATGAGAAATTCCACATTGGCGATACGAATATATATTTATCGGCAGATACAAACTGCTCACAAAGCTCTGAAAGTCTTCCTACTTTCGCTTTTTCTTCGGAAGACAGCTCCTCAAATCCTTTACCAGATTGCAGTTTCCCCCATCCACTAAATACATCAAGGTCGATGTGAGGAATGTTCTCTTTATACAAATCCACGTGGATCAATTCATGATCCGGGTTAACTTTTTTGTATTCATCAATAAATGCTTTTCCAACAGCCATGCTGTAAGAGACTTGATCATCATGAGGATGCGCTGTAATATATAATACCTTTGTCATGTAATTCGACTCTGCCTTTCTGTTTGTTATTTCTTCTTATGATTGTTGTTGCTTTTAAGTATTGTGTCTCCCTTGAAAGTTGTTTGAAGTGGAAGGTGCGAGATCCTCGAAAATTAAACGTCAAATTTTCTTCGTGCGATGTTTCGCTGCCGAAGCCTTCCTTGTCCTGCGGGACAGGTGGGCAGGTGAGACACTTAAGAGTGAAACGAACGAATGTGGCTCACCGCCTGCCCCGCGGAAAGCGAGCAACCTGGAACGGAAAACAACTACTCCCAAAAGCAGCTTTAGGAATGATTAAAAGGATTCCCAGCAATGTTCGCCCTCACTTCATCTGTTAAAAGAAAAGGCTCTTGCAAAAGGTTATCGTTGAAAACTTCATGGTTTAAAAGACTCCCATCATAGTGAGTCGGCTTATCTTCATTCATCTAAACATTCACCTCCAACAGAGATAGTTTAAACGGTTGTTTAACATTTGATTCATCACGCATTTTTCTAACGACATAAAAAAAGCTATCTGCACAAACAGATAGCCATAGCAAAAGATTTTAAAATTAGTAGCGTTGTCCGCCTAAAGCTTGTGCTACAAGACGCTTAGTGATTTCTCCACCTACAGATCCGTTAGCACGTGAAGTAGTGTCTGGTCCAAGGTTTACACCGAACTCAGAAGCGATCTCATACTTCATTTGATCAAGAGCTCCTTGAGCTCCAGGTACTGATAATTGGTTGCTGTTGTTTTTAGCCATTTAATTCACCTCCCTTTCTTTTCTAATCTTAGAATCCCACTAACTTACAATCTTATTCATAAACTCAGAAAATTTTTTTCAATGTTTCATTAGGTGCATGTGTATTTTAAGTTCCAAAAGTGATTTGATACAGTTTGTCCAAACATTTTAGACAAGTTTGCATAAGATACTAGAGAAGAGAGGATACACCGAATATTCTCTTTTCCGAAGTTCTATATGGGGGGAATTCATTGTGAGTTTCATTAGTATCTTAAACGGGGTTCTATCTTCTAAAAAACGTGCTAAAAGCAAGAAAAACAAGAAGAGAATCGGCTAACCCAATCAATTAAAGCCACAAAAAAAGCTAGCCTTATGGTTAGCTTTTTTGCTGTGGTTAAGTTGTTGAAGTTAAGCTGATATTTGTGAATATCAACCATTTCGGATAGACTAATGTTGCTTATACAACAACCTATTTGATTCTCATTAGGAGGATTACATCGTGACCCATATTTTAATTGTAGATGATGATAAAAATATACTTGAGCTCGTGCATTATCATCTGAGTGAAGCAGGGTATCAAGTCTCTCAAGCTAAAGATGGCATTGAAGCATTAGACATCTTACGCCTTAAGAGGTTTGATCTCGCTGTAGTTGATGTGATGATGCCCTATATGGACGGTTTTTCGTTAACAAAAGAAATACGAGAAAAATACGATATCCCTGTCATCTTACTAACATCCAAAAATCAAATTGAAGACAAAGAACAAGGCTATCTATCGGGAACAGATGATTATCTAGTAAAGCCGTTTGAAGCAAGGGAATTACTCTTTCGTATTAAAGCACTCTTAAGACGATACGATAAACACCAAGATGATGAATCCGTCATTACCCTTGGACATACAACGGTAAACAAAAAAAGCTATGAAGTTCATATTAACAACCGAACGATTCTACTACCACTGAAAGAGTTTGAACTGCTTTATTTTTTTATGTCGAACCCTATGCAAGCTTTCACACGAGATCAGCTCATACATCACATTTGGGGTATCGATTATGAAGGGGACGAACGTACGGTAGATGTACATGTGAAAAGGTTAAGAGAACGGTTTTCCAAACTGACAGATGACTTTCAAATCAAAACGGTACGTGGAGTTGGTTATTTATTGGAGGGGAAAAAATGAAGTCGCTGTATACCAAATTTGTCGTCATAACGATCGGCATCATGCTTTTAAGCGGTGTGTTAGCCTTTGTTGCCTCCAATACATACTATCAACAAAAATTAAAACCGGCTAATGATCAAAAAAACACAAAGATTGCGCTTGAGATGGCTGCCTTTGTAGAAGAACACCCTGACATCAACCTGAACGAATACTTGAAGAACTTATCTTCCATTGGTTATCAAATCTACCTTGCAGAAAAAACAGGAAAGGAAACCTACTTTGGGGCAAAATTTCGTAACACTACACTTCATTCTTCAACAAAAGACAGTGTATTAAATGGTGAGGTCTATCATGGAATCCTTCATTTTCCAAAACAAACATTCGTAACTGGTTTTTTTGCAAACGAATTAAGTAATTCGATCGGTGTTCCGCTAACGCATCGCGGTGAAAATTATGCACTGTTTATTCGACCTGATATTAAACTTCTTTTTAATGAGATGCATGTATTATTTGGCTGGCTTTTTGGCTTGATGATTGTCCTCAGTATTTTGATGGTAATCATAAGTGCAAAATATTTAGTAAAACCAATATCAAAATTAACCATTGCTACAAAGTCACTCTCACAAGGAAGTTATTCTGTTGAGCTCGATACGAAGCGCAGCGATGAATTAGGTGTGCTTTCTCAGAGCTTCAAACAGATGGCCCGAAAGCTAGAACAATCAGATGAGATGCGAAAAGAATTCATTTCAAATATTTCTCATGACATACAGTCTCCACTATCCAATATAAAAGGTTACACCAACCTGTTAGAAAAAGAAGAGCTGAGTTCAAACAATCGAATGCAATACGTAACAGTTATAAACGGTGAGATCAGTAGACTGTCGAACTTAACGAAACAATTATTACTTCTTGCATCATTAGATCGAAACGAAGATATCCTACAGAAAAAAACGTTCAATCTGTCACAACATATTAAAGAACTCATTCGAAATTATCAATGGTTAATAAATGAAAAAGGAATCATGCTTAGCTATTCCTTACCTGATACCGAGTTCTTCGGCGATCCTTCACTATTGAATGCCGTATGGGATAACCTTTTGACCAATGCCATTAAATATAATAACCCTGATGGAAGTATTGAGATAGCTGTTGATGCGAGAGAAAATTCAATTTTCATCACCTTTAAAGATACTGGGATAGGCATGAACGAGAAAGAAGTGGAAAGAATTTTTGACCGTTTTTATCGAGCTGATGTTGCCCGGTCGCGAACCGTTGACGGGACTGGTCTTGGTCTATCCATCGTTGCTACAATTGTGAAACTTCACGGTGGTCATACAGATGTGAAGAGCAGGGAAAATGAAGGAACTTCGGTTGTGGTTGAATTACCTAGAGATTAATTAATTTCAAATATGTCAGGCATTATTAATGGAACACATTGATGATGCCTGTTTTTTTTGTAACTTGTTATTCATTCTCCGTTCATATAAGGATTCTAAACTAAGGATGTAAATAGATTGGAGGAGAGATGTTATGAACATCGCATGGAAAGAAATCAAGAAAAATAAAATGAGGTTTTTCATATTAGGATCCATCATCTTTCTCGTTAGTTTGTTAACGTTTATTATTTCTGGTTTGGCCAATGGATTATCACAAGATAATGCTTCCTTGATAAAAGATTTGCCGAGTGGGCATTTTTATATGAATGAAGATGCAGAAGAAAATTATAATCTTTCGAGGATTGATGATCGAATTCGAGAACAACTGGTACAAGAACAAAAGGATGCTGTTGCCTTCTCTATACAGATGGGCTTTTTAAATGATGAGAGTGATAAAGAACGAAGTGTTGCTTTTGTCACTTCTACCGATTCAAAATGGTTCGAGCAAGTAGGTCCCGGAGAAATCATTCTGGACCGTTCATTAGAGAAAGAAGGTATGAAAGTCGGAGATACCTTAACACATAAACAATACAAGAGCTCGTTCGTTGTAAAAAAGTTTGTAGACCAAAAAAAGTTTAGTCACGCTCCAGTTGCTTATATAAATAAAGAGGTTTACAACGAAATTTACCGTGCTGAAGAAATGCAGCTCCTCTTTACTCCTGGTGAAGATTCAACTCAAAACATAAAAGGTCTACAATCTTTTTCAAATAAAGAGTTTCTTAACACCATTCCAAGCTACAGTGCAGAACAAATGTCTTTAAATATGATCGTGTGGTTTCTGATCGTGATTAGCGGTTTGCTGTTCGGTATCTTTTTCTATATGATGAACGTTCAAAAGATTGGGCTCTATGGCATTTTAAAAGCAATCGGAGTAAAAACAAGTGATCTTTTTAAAATGATGTGGACACAGATGTTGTTTATCACGATCCTATCCCTTACGCTTTCTGTTGGTTCTAGCCAACTATTCAACAAAGTCGCACCTGAAGATATGCCTTATCATTTAACGAATGAAACCACCCTACAACTGTCTATCGTCTTCCTGGTGATTGGATTTATTGGAGCTACGCTATCTGGTTTACAAATCAAACGAGTTGAACCTTTACAAGCCGTACAACAAGGAGAGGTTTAAGAGATGGATATCTTTACGATTGATGAATTACGAAAAACGTTTACGAATGGCGAAATGAAAGAAGAGATATTAAAAGGAATAAGCCTTACTCTTAAAGAAGGCGAGATTACAGCGTTAGTCGGTCCATCTGGATCTGGTAAGAGTACCCTGCTAACCATTGCTGCAGGGCTGCAACCCGCATCAGATGGAAAGATTTTATTTAATGACAACAACATCACATCAATGACAGCAGAGCAAGTTCGAGTTATACGAGCGAAGAAATTCGGTTTTGTGTTTCAATTTGCGCACCTTGTCCCCTTTTTAACTGTTCGGGAGCAATTAAGCTTCATGTTAGATGTATCTGAAGTGAAAATGAAAAATGAAAAACGCGAACAAGAAATTGATTACATTTTAGAACGTGTTGGTTTATCCCAACGAAAACATGCTTATCCCTCTTCTTTATCTGGTGGAGAGAAACAACGCGTCGCTATCGCTCGAGCGGTTATCCATAAACCGAGAGTTCTCTTTGCAGATGAACCGACTGCAAGTCTGGATTCAAAGAAATCTAAAGAGATTATGTCACTCATCCAGGATCTAACGAAAACCTTAAACCTTACGACTCTTATGGTCACCCATGACGAGGAAATGCTTTCTTATGTTGATCATGTAGTTAAAATGAGCGATGGTTTGGTTGTGTAGATTAAATGTAAAGAGCTATGGATCTGTTCATAGCTTTTTTTTATTAATGATCACTTCCATTTGCAGCAGAGAATTCAGTAACTAATGAATGATGATTTTATGGTGATGTTCAGAAGGAGTGAAATATCGCTAGTACACAAATGAAACCTATTGTAAGATATGTCTAGAGATTCTTAATCAATTGTAGATTCTTTTAGTAGAGAGGAATTGATTGGTGATTACAAAAAAGTATTCATATTCTATTACTTTTACGTTGTGGCTCATGACAGTATTGTACTTTCTATATAAATACTCATCAGGCGCTGGATATTGGAAAAACCCCTTACTATTATCTATTTTCTTTTACATTTTGATGATTGTATTAAATAAAGGTTTCGACAAAAAAATAATCTATCTTAGCCTGTTCTATATCTTGTTTTTGATCCTTTTTATTTTAGAATTATTTTTTTCTTTAAAAAATTTAGCTATCGTTCATTCATATCTTTCTTTCTAATCTATTCCTTACTTACCTAACCTTTTGGTTTTCCTGAAACAATGTGCCAATGCAAATGTTTGGAATCCTGATAATCACCCAAATTCGTAATTACTCGACAAGCTCCATGCTCATCTGTAACTTTGCCGGCTATCTCTTTTACGACACTCATTAGTTCTAGCAATAACTCGTTATCACGTTCATCTAATGTGATCAAAGACGAGATATGTTTTTTAGGTATGGCCACAATGTGAATGGGGTAAAAAGGTCTAGTATGATAGTAAGCTAGCACCTTTTCTGTTTCTTTTACTTTTTCCACTTGAGTTTTGCCACTCAATACTTCATCACAATAAAAATCCTGTGTCATTGAGAACCCCCTTCTTAGAAATCTTTCTACTAAATATCTTTTGAAAATCGAAAGATCGTGTAATTCTTTCTCCAGATATTACTCTTAACATTAATATCTCCTTGCTCACCTTCAAAAAAGTAAAGAATGATTTACTTGCTTAACGGGAAATGGGTCATACAAAAACTTAAAAAACATAATACCTGTAAGGAACAACAACGTTAAAATAAAAATAAACTGCCGTCTATTCTTAACAATAGCAGCTCTCCTCAACCTTCTAAAAATAGTACCAGCATTTTTTAAAAATTTTTAGTAACTTCTATTTCTTTCTAATTCTTTTTATAAGAGAGATAATCAAGGGAATTACGATCACTGGTGTAAACACGATAACTATTTCAGTGTATGTTCTTCCTTGTTGGAATCTGCTCCAATAAAGAATGAAAGCAATAATAAGTATACTAAATACTGTGATCATCCTGTCACGGTTCATTGTTACCTCCTTTAGTAGTAAAAATCCTAACACCTTACATATTTTCGCTTAAAACCAACCTGACCTCGGTCTATCGCCTTTTGAATATTTTCAGAAGCAAGTAGATACTTCGTTTTTTTCTTGTCCTGACTCATTTCAACTGGTCCTATAGCTTTTGCTGTATCAACCGCTTTTTCATGTAATGGCACATAGGATATCCCTACTGTATAAACAAAATTATTCATTGAGGATTTTGTACGTTCGGGAGCATCATGAATGGTATTTTTTACGATCTCAAGCATATTTTCTATCTTCGTTGTGGAGAATTCGCTGTCTGGTCGATTTCCTAATAACCAGCAGTAACAACTCCAACCTGCTGACATTCTAAGCTCTTCACCACTTGCAATCCATTTATCAGCAACCTCTTGTGCTATTTCAGTTTCAGAAAGAGTGACGGCTACTACATAATCGGACAACATATAAAAATAAGCTCCATCGATCCAACGCTCAAAATCATTTTCAGTCATTATGGCTGGATCTGCTATAATTCCTGCAAAATACATCGCATCGTAATTTCCTGTCGCATAAAGATCTTCAGCTAATGGTTGATTTTTTTTGATCTTTTTAGCTATTGGCTTCATAGCACCAGTACCTACGCCAAACACCGGTTCTTTGGCACCGTTTGATATATAGATTTTCTTTGTCCGTTCCTTGCTAAGAGCTTCAAGTTCCTGCATCACATCTTTTGCATTCATCTATTGCACATCCTTCTTAGTTTTTACGTATTGAGTAGGAAAAGGGCACGGCTAGTTTTTACTGAGCTAAAAACTTTATCGTTAACTATCCCATTCTCTTCTTCTCGACTGCTTATTCATATTCCTCTTTCATCGACAATCAACTTATGCATAAAAAAGAGCGCTTTTTCCACTACAGAAAAGCACCCATTTAGTTTAACTATTTATTTATCTTGTTTTTGTTTATGAATGCTTTTGCAGAATCAGAAACCTTTAAAAAGTGTTATTACTTATTTTATAATCTCACAATCACTTCAGTTCCATCTTGTGCTTTCACATTAACGAGCTCTAATCCTTTGTGCTTTCTTAACTCTTTAATAATACGTTTCAGTTCTGATTTATCTATGGAAGGGAAAGAAAAATTCATGTTTTTCTTTTCTAGATGAGGTTTCGACCATTTGTTTGCTTGACGAATTAACACTTTAGAAGTAATAATGGATATCCCTATATTTAACAGGACATAAGGGACAGGAATTGAGAACTTTGCCTCTTTTGTTTTCACATTTACATGTAACATGTTAGCAACCTCTACTCAATCGTAATTGAAACGGTATCCCCGTTTGCTGATTTCACATCAACAATCTGTCCATCCAATTCGTTTTCAATGGCTTCAAGTATCAGATTAATATCAATATCTTTTACATATTGTTCGGATTGGGGAATCTTTAGAGCAATGTTGTGACCTGCTGCTAATACAACCTTTACTAACTTGATCGGGAGGTTTACATTCACGTTGTCACTTTCAGATACAACGCGTATTTTCAACGTTTTGTCGCTGTAATTAGAAGATGTTTGAGATGTGTAGCTTAATGGCTTAACAGCAGCACCATGTTCTTTTTCTTGTAAGACCTGAATTAATTCTGAACCTTTATCCGTATCGATTTTACCTTCTTGAACCATCGTTAAAACTTTCTCAATCTCACTTTTCATTTTCTAATCCCCCTATTCTTCCTTAAGCATTTTAATTGCTTCATCTGGAGAAATCTCGCCACGTTCAAGCATCGTAACAATCTTTTTCTCGTCTACCTCATTCTTCTTTTTAAATTCGTAACCTAATGAAGATGCAATGTCATTCAGCTTGCCTCGAACCGTTGGATACGAGATCCCTAGCTCTTTTTCGACCTCTTTAATATTGCCTCTGCATACAAGAAAGACTTCCACAAAATGAAGCTGTTCTTTTGATAGTGACGCAAATTTAGATAATTCGAATTCGTTCTCAATTGTCGTATGACAATGTGAGCAGTGAAGTTTTGTAATCTTTAATGTTTGTGAACAAACTGGACAATTTGTAAGTAATGGGTGAGCCATCTCATTCTCCTTTCTTATCAGTTAATTTTATTATATATCATAAATCAATAAATTTAAGAAAAATATTTAAATTCTTTTAATTAATTATTAAAAATATAAATTACAATCATAATAATATTAACCTTTCTGTTCTTCAAAGTTAATTTCTCCGATTAAGAAAAGAGACCTTCTTTAATGGAAAGTCTCTTCTTTATGTTTGTATGTTCAATACTTACTCATAATATTAACCCTATTTGTTCATCGGAGATTAATCATCCGTATCCTTTTCCAATACATTTTCAATATAGTCTTTGCCCCATTCATACATCGCCTCTAAAATCGGCAATAATCTTTCTCCATGCTCAGTAAGGGAATATTCCACTTTTGGTGGAACTACAGGATAAACTTCTCGATGTACGATTAAATGATCTTCCAGTTCTCGTAATTGGTTTACAAGCATCCTCTGAGTTATACCTGGCATAAGAGTCTTTAATTCACCAAATCTTTTCGTTCCTTCCTTGCCTAGGTGCCACAGAATCAACATTTTCCATTTACCACCTATTACTGCAAGAGTTAATTCCTTTTCACAGTTAAAGTCCTTATCTCCTAAATTAGGCATCTACATCCATTCTCCTTTATTTCATCCAATAGTATACTTTTTGTAACTATATGCGGAAAAAGTGCGTACTTTAAATTTATTTATATACTGAGTATACTAAACAGCGTGCTAGTAAGTAAATGAATATTAACATTTACACCCAGCCACGCAGCGCAACAAAATAAAATTATCTATAAGGAGAGATTATATAAATGAAATTACAATTAGCATTAGATCTTGTGGATATCCCAGGAGCAATTGAATTAGTAAAAGAGGTAGAAGAGTATATTGATGTCGTAGAAATTGGTACACCAGTGGTAATTAATGAAGGTCTTAAAGCAGTAAAAGAAGTTAAAGCTGCATTTCCTAACTTAACTGTTTTAGCTGACTTGAAAATTATGGATGCAGCTGGATATGAAGTAAGCCAAGCATCTGCTGCAGGTGCAGACATCATAACGATTCTCGGAACCGCAGAAGACGAGTCGATTAAAGGCGCAGTAGAAGAAGCTAAAAAACAAGGTAAACAAATCCTTGTCGACATGATTGCGGTAAAAGACATTGCAGTCCGTGCTCAAGAATTAGACGAACTTGGTGCCGATTATATCTGTGTACACACAGGCTACGATCTGCAAGCTGTAGGTAAAAATTCATTCGAAGATCTACACACTATTAAGAGCGTTGTAAAAAATGCTAAAACGGCAATTGCCGGTGGAATCAAATTAGAAACACTCCCAGAAGTGATTAAAGAAAACCCTGACCTGATTATTGTGGGTGGCGGTATCACAAGCAAAGATGATAAACGAGCTATTGCACGTAAAATGCAGGAATTAATTAAACAAGGTTAATTTTAACGATGAAGACTACTCAATATTTAGCTGCAGTCGTTGAAGAATTAAGCCAAACGGTAAACTTAATCTCTGATGAAGAAACAGAGAATTTAGTAGATCGAATCTTAGAATCCAAAAAAATCTTTGTGGCTGGTGCTGGCAGGTCTGGATTTATGGGTAAATCTTTTGTGATGCGGATGATGCACATGGGGATTGATGCTTACGTAGTTGGTGAAACAGTAACAGCTTCCTTCGAAAAGGACGATCTATTAATCATTGGGTCAGGTTCAGGAGAGACCAAAACGCTAGTTACTATTGCTGAAAAAGCTAAAAGCTTGGGAGGAACGGTAGCAGCGATCACCATTTCTCCTGAATCAACTATTGGAGAATTAGCAGATATTACTGTTAGACTACCCGGAGTAACGAAAGACCAATCTGAAGGTGATTTCAATACTATTCAACCGATGGGATCTCTATTTGAGCAAACGATGTTGTTAATTTATGATGCCATTATCTTACGTTTTATGGAGAAAAAAGGATTAGATTCTAATAAAATGTATGGCAAACATGCAAATCTCGAATAGAAGAAAATATGCAGGAATGGCCACAACTTTAGATTGTGGCCTTTTTTGTATATTTGTATAGTAGTAGCTACAAGATTTCCAAGAACTTGACGGACGGAATTACATTAGGCTAGATGTCTTATCCAAAAGTTTATGTTCTTCAAGAAAATCAATGTTTTTTTTCTTGCTCGCATATTCTTTTATTTGCTTTCCAATGTTCGCATAAAGCTCTAGATTTTCGAGCTCTGAAAGAGGAACCCACTTAACAGCCGTTTGATTTGGATCAGGCTTTTCCGGTAATCTGGGCTTAGATCCACTTTTCGATGTACAATCAAACAGCATGACTAACGTGTGTGTTTGACCATATTTATTTTCGTTAAGATGGGGAGCGTACTCATAGACAAAAGCTAACGGACCAACTTCTACATCAATACTAGCTTCTTCTCTCGCCTCCCGCTTTACAGCTTCAATCAACGATTCATGAGGTTCCGCTCCACCAGCTGGGAGATCATAAAAAATTCCTCGATAAGGATCATTAAACTCCGTTAATAAGATTTCATTATTTTGAATAATGAGCGCACCCACTCTTACTCGTATATGATAGGTCATTTCTTTAATCCCCCGCTATCAAGTAAAATTCGTTAAAGCTTTCTCCCATACTCTTTCAACACTTACTAGATCCTCGTTATTGAATTCCAGTCTATATATATCAGGTTTTGTTGTGCTGTAAAGAAATTTTAAGTCAAATGAAGGATTGAAATAATTCATCATTAAAGTCATAACGGCACCATGAGTTCCGATCACCATATTTTTATCTTGATACGTACGTAAGAGTTCCTTCAAAACTAGTACTGCCCTCTTTTGACAAGCAGCATTTGATTCGCCATTCTCAAGATAGAAGGTGAAGTCTTCAAAGGATTTTTCTAGAAGAGGACCGAGCTCTTTATCATCTAACCTATTGGCACTAGAAGAAAATACTCTTTCTCTCAGATCCTCCATAACCATTACTTCTTTCCCTGTATGTAGAGCTACCTGTTCTACCGTTAAAATAGAACGGAGGTAAGGGCTTGAGACAACAACATCAATCTCCTTATCTCTTAATAGTTCAGCCAATCGCTGAGCATCTTGATAACCTTTTTCCGTTAATCCTCTCGTCCGTTCATTGCCCTCTTTTGGTGAGTCACCATGCCTTACCATATACACTGTTGTACTCATGGGATTCCTCCTATGTTGGCTTTCAATTATTTCTTTTTCTGACCTCCAAAAGTCGCTCCACCAATCAACATCAATCCAAAAGTACCCGCTAATAAAATGAACGCATATGTAATAAGCATTCCAATAAATATAAATAGAATTAATTTCACTAATACTCCCCCTATAGTAATACCAATTATTTCAAATTAGTGAGTGTATAGCAATTTTTAATTCTTTCAGTTTACTATCACTAAAAAAGACCTTACCAATAAGGCACGGTCCAACAACAACAACAACAACCAAACATTTGGGGGTGACTGGAAATTATATATTTCGTATACTTCGGCGGTTATTTACCTATGATTTTTCCCTCTAGCTTTCTTTTCATAATATTCATACCTTTTTTCATGAATACGTTTTTGTTCCTGCTCCCATTTGACTATTTTAATAATAGAAAGTATTAATAAGATGGGAACTATGATAGGAAAAAAAATGAACGCTAAAAATAAGCTAAACCAAGTGATTTCAAGTCCCACCAATAAAATCCCCTCAAATCATTAAAATTCCTGCAGCGGCCATTACTGGTCTAAATAACCATCTTATAGAGCACTCGCATCCTATTGTTGAATATCTAATTATTATGATTTATGTATTCTAACCACTTATCTATCTCTTTTTTTAAAAACCTGTATTCATTATCTAACTTTATATAAGGAATAAACTCATATGTCTCATAACTACTCATATTAGCCTTATCTTTATCGTCATTATAAATAATGCTTTCAATTGAACCTTCACTTATTTGAAGATATGCAGATAGTTGTTTTATAGTCATTACATTAGGAGTAGAAACTGTCTCTTCATTTTGAAAATTTAAATCGTTTGATTTAGTTGCATTACCTGATAGACCATCTCTTAAAATTAATGATGCTATTATAAGAGAAGTGCCTAAAATAATTGCACTTAGTGAATGCACTAATGACTTCATCTAATTAACTCCTTATTTGTTTTATAATAAATGTTAAGCTTAAAAGAGTTGTTCCACCTTCCAATTCAATATTTTCCATATTATTACATTATACCTTATTAAAAATAAAAAGTGCACATCTTATTTAAGATATGCACCCGATTGTTGGATAGCTCTTTATAAGAATGTGCCCATTAGCACATTAAGAAAAGGACTAGCAAGTCATGTGTAAGATTAACCTCTCCGTAAAATAGTATTAAACATTCTAGGATTATGCTTTTTAAATGTTTGGATAAGATCATCACCATATATAGTTATGGTCTGGTCCCAGGGATGACCTAACAATCCCCAGTTGAATTCCTTTTGTATAAAGAAGTAATAATCCCCATCAGGAAAAATAGGTATTGTCCACTCATGAAATTCTTCGTCTTTTGGAAACTCTAAAAAGGGATTTACCCAGTATGAATGGTGTTGCCAATCTAAAGCATAAAAATATTCATCATTATTCGTTAATTCTTTAAATGCAAACAATGATTTCTCTTCAAGGTCTTTATAAATCTCATCAAATTCTTTAAAATCTCCTGACCAATTACTATAAACTGAAATATCGTATGTAATGAATGGGCTTGGTACTTTAAACAATGGAAATTTAGTAATACTAGGTTTGAATTTAAAATCTTTATGAACCTTTTGCCATACTGCTTTTTCTTCTGATTTACTAAGTTCAATCCAATTATTAATGTTTGATCCCCCCAAAACACTGCTCATCAATAAGGTTAACATTACCATTTATGCCCTTAAATTCAATAAAAAGAGCACTTCTCCTTCTTGAAGAAATGCACCCGTTCGTAATATAAGGTTATCTAGAATTTCTGGTTGACCTTTTGTTGAATAATCAATGTTTGCTTCATAAACATAAAAATCTGATAGGAATTCTTATTGTCTGTTATCCCTTTCTTTACTGAGACCAAGACCACATTTAACTATTAAGAGCAACTTATGAAAATGAATCTTTGTTATATAAAACATGCCGTTTTTCTGTATAGACATATTGACAGGAATTAATTTATATCATAAATTATACATATAATAACTATGCATAGATTTGCTATGTATATGGAGGTGAACTGTTTATGAAGATAAGCAAAGAATTGCTTAAGGGTAGTACTACTACTCTTATTTTGAGTTTGCTTAATTCTAAACCAATGTACGGCTATGAAATTATCAAAGAACTGGAATCAAAGTCTAATGGGATTTTTAGTTTTAAGGAAGGCACGATCTATCCCATCCTTCACACCCTTGAGGAGAAAGAACTAATTGTATCTTACTGGGGCGAAGGAACTGGAAAGAGAAAGAGGAAATATTACAAGATTAATGATCAGGGCAAAGAATTTATTCAGGAGAAAAAAGAAGAATGGTCCGTTTTCAAGAATGCTGTTGACGAAGTTTTAAGTGGGGAGAAAATCGTATGGGATTAGAAGCTAAGTTTGAAATGTATATTAGAGATTTGTTTAAACGGATAAAAAATAAGGATGTTCACGCCCATATAAAATTGGAAATCTACGATCACCTTCATACGCTCAAAGAGGAGGCTATGAGCACAGGACTTTCAGAAGAAGAGGCGATCGAACAAGCATTGGCACGTATGGGAGATGCAGGAGTTTTGGGGAAGCAGCTTAACAAAACACATAAAGCCCCTATGGATATGAAAACCTTGCTGTCCGTGCTGACGGCTTCTCTATTTGGGCTGCTAATTATGTATTATTTGCAATTTCATTCGGCTTTTACAGAGCTTCAAGAAATGAAAGTTTTCAATAAAAGTCTTGTCTTTTACCTGTTGGGTGTCGTGCTCATGCTAAGCCTATTTATGTTTGATTACAGAAGATTGCTGAAGTATTCTAAGCACCTATATGCTGCAACAATCCTCATACTTTTATTAACCGTTCTCATTGGTGTTAGAGTCGATGATGTTCCATTTTTAGATGTAGGCTTCGCCAGTATTAATTTCACCGAAATCACACCATTCCTTTTGGTCATTGCCATTTCAGGAATCTTTCATTCCTGGGACTGGCATGATAAACAAAAGTCTTGGTTTGGAGTAGCTCTTATGTTAATACCTATTTTCATATTGTCGACTACAGGAGCCTTTGCAGCTACTACTATTAGCATCATTGTCTCTGTTGCAATCATGCATACGTCAAGGTCCAGCCTGAAGCAAACGATAACATTCGCAGTTGCTGCTTCTATATGGCCTATCTGGAATCTGCTGGCTCTTTCTCAGAGATATTCGATGGTAAGCCCCTATACCGATCATAAAATAGGTGAGGCTTATTTTATAGGAAGTACCCTTCAGGTGACCCCAAGTTTCATTTCTGAGGTCCATACTGATCTTATATTGGCGTACATCATCTATTCGTTCGGATGGCTATCCGCAATCATGGCCTTAGCCTTGGTTATATTTTTTATTTGCAGAATATTGATTACCGCCAAAAATGTGAATCACCCTTATGGAAAATTACTTATTACAGGATTGGCAGCAGTCTTTTCAGCTCAGTTTATACTAAGCATACTGACGAATCTCGGTTTATCTCCACTGACTGGCGTATCCGTCCCATTCATGAGTTATGGAGGTTCACATTTATTGCTGGAGATGATATCCGCAGGACTGATTCTCAGCGTATATAGAAGACGAAAAACCAAGGAGACAGTTTCCTTGACTCACGGTCCGCAAAGCACTTAAAAGCTACCCCCGTTATTGACCACCAGTGCTGAAAGAATCCATTACTAAAATCTCAGACTATTTCCAGTCTGAGATTTTTTAATGGTCTACCTTATTGATGATAGAAAAGTGCGAATGATAAATTGGGTTCATTGGTAATTAATTCTCAATTCGTTTATTAACCTCAATTGTAATGAACTCCGGCAAATAATTGGGAGTACATCCTTTTGATACCATTTCATCTTTGAAAAGACCCGTTTTCTCCCCAAGTTTAATACAACGTGCTCGATACTTTTCATCATAAACGCCTATCCAGCCTGCGGTGAAATTCATAGCCCATTGAACTTCCGGTTCTTCCTGCGTAATAGTAGCTTCAATTGCAGATAGTAAGTCTTCGGTGTTAGCAGGCGGTGTTTGTCCAGTCCATCTCAATCGACCTTGAAAATACCAGAAAGCTCTCCTTTGAAGAGCAGAAGGGCTATTTTCCCATGACTCCATCAATGCTATGTTCTTCTTGTCTTTGGTAAGCTGATTAGCCATTAACCAATCTATTAAGTTATTTCGCTCATCAAGAGTGTGAGTCTGCATATCCTTATCAAGCTTATTTAGTATATCTTGTGAAAGAAGTTTTTTGTCCATAATTAAGATTGCTAATAATCTGGGCAAAAACTTTCCGGTTGACCAAAGTTCCATAGCTAGTTCGTGATCTTTTTTAATGTCCTTCGCGATTTTTCGTAAGTCGCCTAACTTAGTTTTACTATTAATTTGAGATAGAATGTTTTCTGCTTTTGATGAGCGTTTTATTTCTGTACTTTTATTTTTATTCATTTGACACAACTCCTTATTCAGGCACTGTTTCATATATGTTATTGGCGGGATATATCAATAACATACAACCTTATCCTAACAATGTAAACGGAGTGATTCATTTTGCCGTTACTTATGCTACGGTTCCCTACTACTAGTGTTAAACTACATCTTCAACAATGTTGCCCGTTTGTTGAATAACATATAAAAAAAGGACTCACATTGAATGAGCCCTTTTACAAAAATTATGCGATTCCGATAAATTATGAAAAATCATTCCTGTGAATTTTGAACAGATTCCGGTTAATTATGAAAAATTACATCAATCAATCCCCAACAGCAGCATTCCGATCCACTACATCATGGACGAGCAGTACACCAAGCTGGTGGTGTTCGTTTTGATAGAGTGATCCTTGAACGAAACGAATCTCACCATTTAAATTAAGAACTTCAAGTTTACAGTATGCTGCGTTAATTTGAAGTGCTCGGTACAAACTTGATTCGTGTGAAAGTGTGACTCCATTTACTTTTACAATGACTTCGCCTATCTTTAATCCCATCTTCGCAGCGGGTGTCCCTGGTACGACTGAAAGGATCATAACTCCTTGATCTCTTGGTACAAAGTGTGATGGTCTCGTATCATCACGTTGGCTCGTTACGAGTGTAATGAGCTCTCGTCCTGCAAGACCGGCTGCGATTGCTATAGCAATTAGGAGCGGCAAATTATAAAAATGACCTACTGCTGCAATGCCTGTTACGATAAATCCTAAAATCAAAACTTGTCTGCCTAGATGTTTAATCGCTTCTTCCGGCAGTGTATGTGTAACCAGCTGGCGATACCCAATGGCAAACGGTACGAGGAAGAATGAGAATCCTACCGCACCCATCGGAAACAACGGCCACCAATCTAAAACAGGAATTGAGCCTACAGGTATAACTAAAAACTGAGGAACAATCCAAAATCTCGTAGCTTCATGTGCTCCGATATAATGTCCTCGCTTTCCTTTGAACAGCCGAGGAGAAGTGCGATCTGCTCCTTTCCAGATGACCAGTATCCCTTCTTGAATCAAAAGAACACCAATAATGACTGCTAATGAATCAAGTGGCGTTTTCTGAACATCCACAATCCATTGATCTACAAAAGAAATGCCAAGTTGAAATTTCGGAAGCAACAGCCCGACAACTGCCGATAAACTTACAGCATATGCAGGATTCATAAACCTTGTTTTAAACGTTAACCCTAAAGCTAGATAGACGACTCCGATCAAAGCAATCATCCCAAGCGGCAATGTAATACCAGCTGCCAAAAAGATTACAGAACCGATGAGTCCAATCAGAATGCCTGGCAGCAATGAAAATATTAAATTATCAATAACAGGGTGCACGCGCACTTTAAATTCTTTTCTCTCTCGTTTCACACGTTTTAATCCAATTAAGAAAGCAACAAGAATAAAACCGTAAAAAAGCGGGTGTAAAAAAAGCAGCAGCATGCCCTGAAGTAATTCTTTCACAAAGGTGTCTGTCATGTGCGGTCTCTTCCTTTCTCATCTTTCAATTCATCCACTTTTTCTTCAATACGTTTCAATCTTCTATCCGTACTCACAGCTCCCTTTACTAATAAACCAACTCCAACGATGATGGCAATCAGAATTAAAAACATTACCAGCTGATAAAGCACATCTCCAACATTCAATGACTGCATATTGTCTACCCCTTTAAGCATGACAAAGGATTTTATCTTTTAAATCATTTGATTTTCTGTTTAATTTGATACTCACCATAGAAACTCTTCAAGGGTTTTATTTGTTTTTTGTTAAGACTTCTCTAAATAATTGATTGAAGCGCAAGGTGCGAGACTCCTGCGGGACTGGCCGGCAGGTGAGACACTTATACGTGAAACGTACGAATGTGGCTCACCGCCTGCCCCGCGGAAAGCGAGCAACCTGGAGCGGAAATCAACCTCACACAAGAGGCTCTCAAAACATCGAAGCTTCTACCCAAAAAAATACCCGTAGAGAATAATTTCCTCTACGGATAGTATTCGTGTTTCAGTTGTTTTTTCCTGCCATAATCCCTTATTTTGCAAGCAATTCAATCGCCGTTTTACGCTGAACATCGTTCTTATCATCACGGATTGAATCGATCACTTTTGACTCCATCTTACCAGCTGTCTTCGTATCTACTTTCCCTGTTGCTGGCAAGTCGTTCGCACGCTGGAATGCGGTTACCGCAGCTTGCGTTTTTTCATCAAAATAGCCATCTTCTCTACCCGTCTGGAACCCTAAACCGTTCAACATCACTTGAGCGTTCTTCACCTGCTCGTTGTTCATATCAAACTCTAACGCTTTTTTCTCAACCGTAATTGGGTTTGTGTAGAAGTAATCTGGCTGCTTCACTTCAAAAGTAGGCTTTACCCCTTTTTTGTGAATCCAGTTTCCGTCCGGTGTCAGCCACTTAAACAGTGTCAGCTTGATGTTCGATCCATCCCCGAGATCTATCGATTGCTGAACCGTACCTTTACCGAACGACTTCTCACCAACAAGATCATAGTTTCCTGCTTCTTTTAAGGCAGCAGCTAAAATTTCAGATGCTGATGCACTGCCTTTGTCGATCAAACCGATAATCGGATAATCTTTCTTTTCTTTTAACGTAGAAACATAACGTTCTTTGTTGCCTTTGCGGTCTTCAATCTGAACGAAAGGTTTCTTTTCAGGAATGATCTGACGTAGGATGCTGTCAACTGCTTCTAGATAGCCTCCCGGATTACCACGAACGTCAATAACTAGACCATCAATCTTTTCTTTTTCTAGCTCTGTTAGCTGTTTCTTGAAATCAGCTCCGGTTTTTTCTGAGAAAGATGTGATTTCAAGTACACCAATCTTCTTACCTTTTACTTCTTCAATATCAGAGTAAACGGTCTCGATCGGAATCTCATCACGTGTTACTTTAACCGGCATTACATCGTTTACACCTGTTCGTTTCACACCAAGTGTTACGACAGATCCTTTTTCACCGCGGATTTTTAATACGGCTTTATACAGATCTAGCCCTTCAACGCTTTTACCATCGATCGTGATGATTTGATCGTTTGGTTTTAGTCCTGCTTTTTCCGCAGGTGAATCTTTGAACGGTGCGACGATCGTTACTTTACCGTCTACCATACTTACTTCTGCCCCGATTCCTTCAAAAGAAGAATCGAGTGACTGTGTAAACTGACTTGCTGTCTCTTCATCCATATAAACGGAATATGGATCTTTTAACGTTTTGACCATTCCTTGAATGGCACCTTCAAGGAGTTTGTCACGATCAACATCTTCTACATAACGAGAAGAGATGATCTCATACGTCTTCTGAAGCTTCGCAAACTCTTCGTCGTTGTCGACTTTCGTTGCGGTCTTCGGCAGATCGTTTACTTCACCGTTCTGAACATACTTCGAATCGTTTCCAAACAGTGCCATCGAACCATACATGCCACCGGCACCAACAAGCAAGGAAAGAACAATCAGCAGGGCCAACATTTTTTTATTTACGTTCATTCTGCTCACCTCGTTTTTGCAGGAAAAGGCATCACACCCTGCAAAGTGCGATGCCTTCCATTGTAAGAGTCTTTAGGCAACTGCCTGTCTCCTACTTCACTATATGAATAGCTTGTTTACTTTATGTGTTTATTTTACCAGTAAGCCGCAGGATTTACAGCATTTGTTTTTCCTGCATTCCAAGGTCCTTTGTGAAGTTCAAAGTGTAAATGCTGACCAAATGAATGTCCTGTGTTCCCCATGTTGCCTAGGAACTGTCCTTTTGATACAGAACCGCCTGATACAGCGCGGCTGCTCATGTGAGCGTAAACCGTTGTCCATTGCTGCCCACCGATCGAGTGAGAGATGTATACAACGTTTCCGTATGAAGATGAGTACTCAGAACGGATAACTGTTCCATCTGCAGCTGCATAGATCGGAACAGTTCCACCTTGAGCGATGTCAATTCCTTCATGCATACCGCTGCTTCTGTTACCAAATCCAGAAGAAATTCTTCCAGCAGCAGGTTTGATGATCATACCGTTACCTGAAACAGGTCCCATGGAAGGAGCTGATCCGCCTGAAGACGATGATTCACGAGCTGCTTTTTCACGTGCAGCTGCACGTGCTTGTTCAGCACGGAACGCATCTTCTTGAGATTTTAGAAGTGCACCTTCATTTTCGATCTTATGTGCTTCAGCATGCAACGAGTCTTCTTCTTTTTTAAGAGAAGCCATCAGACGAGTTTTCTCATCCATTTGCGCTTTTAATTGCTTTTGCAGTACTTGTAATTCTTTCATTGCGTTTTGTAGGTTAACTAATTTTTTCTCAACGTCTGCCATCTTTTTCTCTAGAAGCTCTTTATCTTTCTTTTGTTCTTCTAGGAGCTGACGATCTTGTTCTGCAATCATGTTCAATGCTAGAACGCGGTCAAGAAAATCACCAAAATCTTTTGAACCAAGAACAACTTCTAAGTAAGAAACAGCTCCGCCAGATTCATACATAGAGTTAACTCGTTCTTTTAATAAAGCATCGCGCTTATCGATTCGTTTTTGAACAACAGCGATCTCGCCTTTTAACACGTCGATCTCTTCTTTTGTTTCTTTAATGTCTGTTTGTTTGGCTTGTACTTTCAGGTCTGTTTCAGAAGAAAGCTTATCGATTCTTGCTACTTCCGCTTCAATCGCTGCTTGGCTGCTTTTATTCTTGTCCAGCTTAGCTTGTGATTCTTTCGCTTTCTTTGCATTTTCTTGTTGTTTTTTCTTGATGCTTGATAAAGATTCCGCGTGAACGACGGATTCAGAGTGATACATAGTAAAGGCGCCCAGTGCTAAACTTAGTGAAAGCACTGTACCAACCACTTTCCTTTTCATTCGTTTTCCTCCCTAACCCCTATTAATTGTTTCGTTTTTCTTGGATCTCTTTATTTCTGCTATCTTTACTTAAATCTTCAAGAACTTACGAACAGACGTTAAGCTTCCCCAAACGCCGATCACTCCACCGATTAGAATCATCAACAGCGCTAGCTGCGGAATAAGTGGTGTTACTGGCAATAGCTCAATAAATACTGTTCCTAATTTTTGATTAACGATATCGAAAATAGCTTGATAGCCAACTGTGATGACAACGATTGGTAGTATAGCACCCGCAACACCTAATGCAAAACCTTCAATGAAGAACGGCCAGCGGATAAATCCATTCGTCGCACCAACGAGTTTCATAATTTCAATCTCGCGTCGTCGTGTTACAATTGTTAATTTTATAGTATTTGAGATGAGGAACATCGCTGTGAAAACAAGTCCTAATACGAGGACAATTCCAACGTTGCGGGCAACATCAGTCACTTTAAAGAGTTTCTCGACAGTCCCTTGTCCGTACTCAACTTTGTTTACAAATTTAAATTTCTCAACTTCTTTTGCTACAGCAGCCGTATCTTGCGGCTTTTCTGTATAGATGATGAACGCATCTCGCAATGGATTTTCATTCTTAAGAGATGAGAAGGCTTCTCCTTCATCTCCTAGACTTTCAATCAGTTCATCAAGACCTTCTTCTTTAGATTGATACTCTACCGTTTTTACCTTACCAAGCTTTTCAAGCTCTTGTTTATAAGCATCGTATCTTTCAGGCTTTTCCGTTCGTTCGATATAAGCTCTGATCTGTACATCGTCTTCAATCTGACTTGCAATATAGTTAATGTTCAAGAGGATTGCCAAGAACACACTTACTAATAGCAATGTTACCGTTACCGCAGAGATGGAAGCAAAGGACATCCAGCCGTTTCTTCCCATGCTCTTGAATGCTTCTACAAAATGACGTTTTAATGTTCTAATCTTCATAGCCGTAATCCCCCTTCGCCTCATCACGTACAATTCGGCCGCCTTCGATGGCAATTACGCGCTTTGTGATTGTATTTACAATTTCCTTATTATGAGTTGCCATAACAACTGTCGTTCCACGAGCGTTGATCTCTTTAAAGATGTCCATGATCTCCCACGCTGTTTCTGGATCAAGGTTACCTGTCGGCTCATCCGCGATAACAACTGGAGGATGGTTTACGATCGAACGTGCGATGGATACACGCTGCTGCTCTCCACCTGATAACTCGTCTGGGAACATGCGCGCTTTGTTTTTTAGTTTTACAAGATCAAGAACTTCCATAACACGTTCTCTGATCACTTTTGGAGATTCTTCAATAACTTCAAGTGCAAAAGCTACGTTTTCGTATACCGTTAAACGCGGCAACAGTTTAAAGTCTTGGAAGATAACTCCGATCTTTCTTCGTACTTTAGGAATCTGTCTTTCTTTTACTTTTGCAAGGTTCGTTCCATTAATGATAATTGAACCTTGTGTAGGTTTCTCTTCACGATACATACATTTTATAAACGTGGATTTACCTGCTCCACTTGGTCCGACTACATAAACAAATTCACCTTTTTCTATGTAGACGTCAATCCCGTTAAGTGCCATAACACCGTTCGGGTATGTTTTCCATACATCAACCATTTCTATCAAACAAAATCACTTCCTTACTACCCCAAAAAATATTTCCCTGATCAATCAACAAGTTCTATATAAAGGTCTTTCGACAAATACGCGATATATGTCAGTTTTTTTCCGCAATAACTATTATAACATCTTGCACTGACAATTTTATTACAGTTGTGTTTCATCTTCCCTCAAACAAGGGACCATGGTCATGTTTTCAAGATTCCATAGTACTTAAAATACGACACGATTCGCTGAAATCCTTCATATATCATAAAAACCTGCAGGAAGACTTTTCGACACGAAGGCGATAAAACCGACCATCGCCGTGGCTTTTCGGGTCTTTTGGCCTGGTATTAGTGGAGTTTTTCATTTGGTTATTCGTTAATTCTAGTAAAAAGGGCACCTTTGTGCGAAAAGTACTAGTGAATAAAAGAAACCAGTTGAGATGAGTCCCAACTGGCTGCTTAACTATACTATTATCCTCGTTTAAAACCTTCTCCTAACACTTCGTTCGCATTTACAACGATTACGAAAGCATCTGGATCTACACCTTTTACGTATTGTTTCAATTTTGTTACTTCATATTGAGCAACAACTACCATCAACATCGGTCGTTCATCTTGCGTATAACCACCGAACGCATTGATCTTCGTAACGCCTCGATAAATGTGAGTCAGTATGCCTTGGCGGAGTTCATCTTCTTTATCTGAAATAATCAATGCCATCTTCGTCGTCCCTAGCCCGATCTGAACCACATCGATCGTTTTTGCCGTAATGAACATCGCGATAAGTGCATACAGAGCCTGTTCAATCCCGAAAAATAGAGCAGACGACGTAACAATCGTGCCGTCTATGAGAAGGATAATCGATCCGAGTGAAGCACCCGTATATTTATGGACGATCTGCGCGAGGAGATCAACGCCCCCTGTAGAAGCTTTTCCGCGAAACACGATCCCAAGACCAGCCCCGATTCCAAGTCCGCCAAAAATCGCGCCAAGCAATGGATCTTCTGTCGCCGCTCCCCAGCTTTCAAAAATAAAGACAAAGAAAGGAAGCACGACGGTTCCAACTAGCGTTTTTGCACCGAATCGGCGTCCGAGGAAAAATAATCCCGCAAAGAAGAGCGGAATGTTTAAACTCCACTGTACAATAGAAGGTTTCCATTGAAAGAGTCCGTATAAAATCGTCGATATCCCACTCACACCACCAGAGGCGATCTGATTCGGCAGAAGGAATACCGAGAATGCGAGTGCCACAAGTCCTGATCCAATCACAACATATACATATTCTAAAATGAGTTCAACGGTCGGGTGAAGTATCCCTCGTCGTTTTCGCATAGCCATCATCATTGCTGTCTTTAACCCTCAAACTTTCATAAGGAATTTCTTTAAACCGAGAAAAAGTATACCAATCACAGTATACCCTTGTAAATGAGACCTTAGTGCCGCGGTGATGGGGTGAAGTGCGGATATAGTTGAGGGAAGACATCCTTGTGAAGGTAAACTTCCAAAGTGAATCAATGTAAGAACGTGTAAAAACGTGTCGAAAATCGGATAAAAAAATTTATCTACGGAATTATGGCTTTTAATTACGGATATATTTCTATTTACCTCGTAATTAATTGTGATTACCTCGTAATTATTCCTTACGAGCGACAATATTGTCTATTTCAGTATTTGCATGCCTACTCAAACACTTCAATAATAAAGAAAAAACAGTCGAGGTGATGAATTTGATTAAAAAACATCGCTCAAAGCCGATTATCATTTATAAATTGAAATCACTTTTAAAGAGAATGACACACTCAGAATTGAAAATAGAAGATATTCAAAATGCTCTTAGAAAATATGAATCAGGTTATCGTGGTGAACAATCGATGGACTATTTTTATCGGTATCTTCCACAAAACAATCTTTATTTTCTTCATGGAATAAGGATTTCTCACCATGATTATTTTTTTCAAATGGACACTCTTATTATTACACCAAACTTCCTTCTTATTATTGAGAGTAAGAATATTGCTGGACACTTATATTTTGAGAGTTCATACGATGGGATGATTCGAACGCTTAATAATCAGCGAGACTCTTTTGATAATCCAGTTGAACAAGTAAAACGGCAATCTTTCCACTTAATGCATCTTTTACAAAAGTTGAAGATTACAGACCTACCTATTGAATCCCTAGTAGTTATGACCAATTCGAAAGCTATTACAGAATTCTCATCCACCTATAAAGAAGCTCGTTCAAAAGTAATTAAAAGCTCAGGGCTAATGTCTAAATTTGAAGAGTTAAGCAACAAGAACATAAAGGAAATACTGCAATCAAACGAAATGAAGAGACTGATTAAGTATCTCATCAAACAACACACACCTGATGAACCGGATGTATGTAGCACTTTTCAAATAGATAGGAGTTCCTTACTCCGTGGCGTGTTTTGTCCGAGTTGCGAGACTGAAATTTTAAAACGAGTAAAAAGATCCTGGTATTGTTTCACTTGTAAAAGTTACTACAATAAAGCACATGAGGCAGCATTAGTAGATTACGCTCTTCTTATATCGTCTTCAATCTCTAACCAGTCATGCAAACAATTCTTGAATCTCTCAACTAATGACCAAGCCTACTATTTGCTTCGAACGCTAAACCTACCCTTCACAGGCAACCGAAAGTCCCGCATCTACCATCTTGATAATCTCGTTAAAAAAACAACCTCTAAGGAAGAGGCTTCTCCTTAAAGGTTGTTCAAATATCAGTTATTGCTGAATGCCTAGTTCTACTAAGATGGTTTCTAACGTTTTTCCTTTGTATTTCTTTCTAGGTGATGGTGTATCGTCAACATGCTGATTTTGTAGGAGATAGTTTCTCTGTACGAATTTCATATCTTTTGCATCTACCTTTCCGTCAAAGTTAATATCCGCGGCACGTTTTCCTGTTCCCCACGCATTTTGAATCTCGATCGCATCAAGGATGTCGATCACGTTGTCTTGGTTTACGTCTCCCGCTTTTACATCCAGTGCGGTAATAAAGCGGCTTTGTGCGTATAGTTCACCTTTATGTTCGAAACCGATATACAAATCGTCTTTAGTAAGGAAATGACCCGGCACTCTCATTTCCACCGTGAACGCTTCTTTTTGAAGGGGAAGCTTGTCGTACTTGTACTGACCGTTATCAGCGATGCGTGTAGATGGATCATGTGCGTTCCCTTCTCTATCAATAATTTGTACAGATCCCCCAACTTTCGTCCAATCGCGTCTCTCGGTAACGGTTCCTTCTTCGTTATCGAAGCCTTCAGGCGTTACAAAGCCGTTTGCAGTAGAGAACTGGGGTTTTACTTTCCAACTTAACTGAGCTTGCAGGACTGTTGATGTTTTAGCATTGTTATCTGTTACTTTTACAACAGGTGCTACTGCAGCTCGTGTTGCATAATAATCATCACTTACTTTTAACGTCACTTCTACTAGCTCGGCGTGATCTAGCGTTTCGTTACTATTATTGAACCCAACAGTTACGAGACCATCTTTTACTTCGATAGATGCTTTGTCTTTAAAAGCGTCTGTTAGTTTAGCATCAACAAGAGACACCGCGCCAAAGCTACTATTGTTAAAGTTCCATTCCGCTTTGGTCAGATCATTTAAGTTATCCAATACAAGTGTGGCTTTTACCGTTTCTCCAGTTTTCAAAGGAGCTTTTTTACTCTTCGTATAGGAAACAGGTGTGCCCTCTTTTACAAAATAGTAATTCTTCTGCACAGCCGGGTTACCTGCCAGATCGAAACCATCCATGCGGAAGTTAAGTGTCGTTACGTTTTCGTTCATCGCGATCTCTTCAACAAATCTGCCTTCTTTATCCATCTTGATCGGAGTAGATGGGAAAGGCGTGTTCCAATAGTAGATCATCGAGTTTGATGATTGATCGACGTTCAAGCCGACTTTCTTCATCTCATCTACTAAAGGATCGTTGATTTTGATGTCAAATGGATACGTCTCTTGACCTGGTTTGTATTCTAAGAAAGGTGAATCACCGTCAAGTGAGCTTTCAAACGTTGGTTCATCAATATCGATGAATATATGTCGGTAATCTGTTAGTTGTTTGCCAGTGGCAGTTGTTGAAATAAATTTCAGTTTATAGTAACCAGCTGGTGCATAAGAAATCTCGGAATCAACAGGTTCTGTTTTATCCCCCGTAAATTTGTTGTACATGCCATTAAATGCGTTTAACACGTAATAGCTTTGGTTTTCGTTACGCCCCTTTAAATTCATAGTCCCGATCAAGCCCAGATCTTTCCCTGACTTTCCGTCTTGAAGGACGACTTCCATCTTCTCCATCGGAGACTTAAAGTTGAATTCCATCGGTGTATAAATCGCACGGTAATTGAAGAATCCTCCCGTATTCAAATAGTTAGGAGCGATGGCTGGTGTTGAAAGCTCTAGTTTGTTGTAGCCTTCTTCCGTAATGCGAATACTGAATGGAATTCTGTAATGTTCAGCTGCTTTCGATTGATTCGTCAGCGTGATGTACCCTTCGTAAATGCCCTCTTTTGCTTTTTTCGGAACTTCAATCCCCGCTGATACCTTTTTAAAATCGTCTCCGGCAATCTTGATTTCGTCTGGAATAGAGATCTCGATTCCATTTTTCTTCAAGCTTGGCGATCCTTTTGTTTCTTCTACTTCCACTTTGAACGTCTTTTTCACTTTTTCATTGTTCTCAACTGTAATGGACTTCTTTAATGACAGCTTTTTGCCGGCATAATGACTTCCGTACGCGATTCCACCTGTACGTTCTTTAATTTTTACAAGATTTGTGGAACTAGGAATTAATGTTTCATCGTTTACTTGAAAACTCGTACCACTGTACACCGCTTGATAAGGATCAACACGTCCTGCGCCTACTTCAAATACTGAATAATCTCCATTGAGCGGATCAGCTGTGTTCATTAAGATGGTTTTAACATCTTCAGGTTCTAAGTCAGGATTAGCATCGAGCATCAGAGCTGCGATACCTGCAGTATGAGGAGCGGCCATCGATGTACCTGAATATCGAGAATAAGCGTAATCATAGTTTGCTTGGTTCGCTGGGTTCACCATATAGGACGGAACCGTAGAAAGAACGGCAACTCCAGGTGCTGTAACCTCTGGCTTCATATCGTACGTCTGTCTTGCAGGACCTCTCGAACTGAAAGCGGCTAAGCGATCGCCTTCTGTTTGAATCTCAGCATACTTTCCGAACGTAAAACTGGATTTACCTGCAGAGATCTGAGTCTTAATCTTTTCACCTGCTGCTTTTGTTAAGGAGAATGATGGAATAAATGTTGTAGACTCCCCTAGGTTCGCTTCGATAACTCCATCTACGTTGTTATATAGAAGTACTGCAACCGCACCGTTTTGTTTAGCGAGTGTCACTTTTTCGTTCAAAGTCGTTTCACCGCGAGCGATGAGAGCAATCTTTCCTTTTACATCTTTACCTGTGTAATCAGTATTCTTACCTAGCCCCACGTCAACAAGATCGTAGGACTTACCTGACAGTTCGTTTAATCGATCAGCATAATGACGAGCTAATCCTGTTAGTTGAAGTCCACTCTCACTGCCCACTGATCCTGTAAAAGAAGCGACTGTCATCGGTACGTCACTCGCTCCAATCGTAAGTGCTAATGCAGAAGCACCAGGAGAACCAAGTGTGTATGCGTTTGGACCTGAATTTCCAGCTGAGACAACTGCTGTCACGTCATTAAGAACCGCATAGTTGATTGCTGTACTCGTCGGATAATACGGATCGTTGATACCCGCACCTAACGAAAGGTTGATCACGTCCATTCCGTCATTAACAGCTTTCTCGATGCCTGCGATAATGCCTTCAGAAGAGCCTGTCCCGTAAGGTCCTAACACACGATACGCATAGATATCAGCATCTGGCGCTACACCTTGAACGGATACATTCGGGTTCTTTCCTTGACCAGCGATCGTACCAGCAACATGTGTCCCATGCGACGTGTAATACGCGTTGCCGTTAAACTCTGGTTTTTTAGAGTCTTGCCAGTTTTTATACGTCGTTTCCATCGGATCGCTGTCATTATCAACAAAATCATATCCGCCTTTATACACTTCCTTTAAGTCTGGATGATTGTAGTCGATACCTGTGTCTAAGATCCCTACCTTAATACCCTCACCTGTGATGCCCTCGTTATGTAGCTGATCAATTTTCAAGTAAGGAATGCTCTCAACTGATGTTCCCGCACTGTTGCTATTCAGAGCTTTTTCTTCGCCCATCGCGATCGGATCAACTTTAAACGTTACATCCTTATAAATCGCCTTTACGGCTTCTGATTGTAGAAGGGCTTCTACCTGATTAGCAGGCAGTTTCATCGCCACACCGTTATATACGGTTTTGTATGTGGATGTAATTCTGTGCGTCGATTTTTTTGTCATGGGTGCGACAGATGGAATGAGTTTCTCAACATCCTTCTTAAATTGAGCATGCTCTTGATCTACTTTGATGTCTGCTTGCTGTCGTGAGATCTTTTTGCCTTTCAACTGTGCATCTAATACTGCAGCTTGTCCGGGCTTTGACTGAAATTGAACGATTACGGAGATTTCTTTTTCACTCTGAAGATCTTCTTTCTTAAAACCTTGAAGACCGAAGACATCTGTAAGTTCAAGCTGTTTTAAAGCTTCTCTTTGTTTAGCGGTAAGCGAAGTCAGTATATCCTCAGCTTTAAAAGGTGCAGCACTTGTTTTTGGCGTAAACATTGATGTGTTTGGAGATAGCAATAATCCCGCAGCTAAGGTAAGCGCCGTAGATTTTTTTATAAAAGATATCGTTTTCATCATGTCCCTGCTTTCTTTGTGGTTTCTTAAATCATTTTTAATCACCTATTGAAGCGGTTTAATTAATGAATACCTTGGATGTTAAATTTTTCTAGAAAAACAAACTGCGATCAGCACCTCTTTTCTATTTTTTTGAATTTTTAGTAGATTCATATGTAATTGTAAATGCAGGATTGCCTTGCCGCTATCGGGGTTTCACACATGACTTGCTACCTATATCAACACAAAACTTAATAGGATTTTTTTAAAAAATGAGGTGTGAAATAGGGAAATAGCCTTAAAAAACGTTCAACTGAATTGGGGTTTTCTTTAGTAGAATAGAAAAAGGAGAGAATTTCTTAATAGAGATAGGGGGGCATCTCATGCTTGAAGGAAAAATCATAAAATTCTATCGTGAGCTCAGAAATATGACACAAAAAGAGCTCGGAGACGGTATATGTTCAGGTACACATGTGAGTAAGATCGAACGAGGATTGACTGAGGTTTCCAATGAAACGATCCAGTTTTTAGCGGACCGACTACAGATCGATATTCAAAATGAGATGAATTTGTACAAAAACGTAGAACTTCTTTTAAGAAAGTGGGAAGAAGCAATCATCATGAAACTGGACGTCAAAACAGAGAACATTAAAAAGCAACTTGAACAGATCGCTTTGTTGCAGATTCCAGATTTTTATCGCACCCACACCCTTTTGTTAACACGCTATTATATCCTCACTGAACAGAGAAACAAGGCAGAAAAACTTCTTCAAGAGATGGAAAGATGGACCGAACTCTCACCTCGTGAAAAGAGCATGCTTCTGCATATTAAAGGAATCTATGGGCTTCAGATGAAGCATGATTATTATGAGGCTATCGATCTCTTAAAACAGGTAGACCCTACCTATTACAACAACCCAGAATACTATTATCATATGGCTGTCGCGTATCACTCTACCAATTCCCGTGTCTTGTCATACTATTACGCTAGCAAAGCGCTTCGTTTTTTCGAAAAATCGCACTGCTATGCCCGAGTGATTGAAACAGAAATGCTCATGTTGATTCAAATTGAACAAGAGCCAACCAGCGGACCTCAGAACGAAAAATATATAGAATTGATCGAGATGTGCGAGAACTTTGGCCTGGAAAAACAAAAAGCGCTTCTTCTTCACAACTTTGGCTATCACTCTCTTCTTCATAGCCATTTTGAAAATGCGTGTCAGTACTACAAAGAATCGATGCATCTAAAAGATCCTAACACTTCCAACTACTTAGGCTCACTTGAAGGATATGTGAACGCCGCCACTCTTTTAGGAAAAGAACC
This sequence comes from Fictibacillus sp. 18YEL24, assembly GCF_015903855.1. Taxonomy (GTDB): domain Bacteria; phylum Bacillota; class Bacilli; order Bacillales; family Fictibacillaceae; genus Fictibacillus; species Fictibacillus phosphorivorans_C. The sequence continues at coordinate 699,852 of NZ_JACZDT010000002.1, read as the reverse complement.
GAACACCAAGCTTCTTCAACTCGCAGAAAAAGGAATAAAAACAGCTCAAGAGAACGGAAGCACTACGTTTGTTCACTTCTTTCAGATGCATATCTATCGATTGAAAAAGCAATACGACGAATATTATCATTACCTCGAAACAGAACTGTATCCGCATCTTAAAAAGCTAGGTTATGTCTTACCTGCTGAACACTATGAGATCATTCTGTTTGATTTTTATAATAAAAATGGCGATGCTGGACGTGCAAATGAATATGCCAAGTACATTGCGGACAAGAACCGACGTACGAATCAGTTTGTTTAAAACGTACATAAAGAAAGGAAGCCGTAGCGGGCTTCCTTTTCGTCTTTTATGAAGGGCGTCTCATCTGAACGACCTTGTTTTCTTCTTCCATGGCGAGCTGTTCTTTCGCGAGCTTCTTCTTATAGATCACGCGTGACAACATGATGCTGATCTCATAGAGGACAAGTAGTGGAATGACGACTAGGAAATCTGATACTAAGTCTGGCGGTGTGATTAAGACAGCAACGACAACAAGTCCGAAATACGAGACTTTTCTAGCTTTTGTTAAGACGTGTGGATTTAAGATGCCAAGCGACGTTAGGAACATAACCACTAACGGAATCTCAAACAAAAAGCCGAACGGAAGTGTCAGATTCATCATGAACTTAAAGTATTTTTCTGAGGTGAAGAACGTTTGGAAATGCCCTTCTGATAGACCTAAAAGGAAATTTAATACCATGGGATACACGATAAAATAGCCGAATGATAGACCTAGTACAAATAAGAAAAATAGTGCTGGAATGTAAGACAGTGTCACTTTCTGCTCTCTTTTACTCAGTGCCGGTTTGATGAACATCCACGTTTGATGCGCGGCAACCGGAATGGTGAACGCGATCGCGATGACACCGGATATCATAAAATACACCCATAAAATCTCGCTTGGTCCAAGAACAGCAAGCTGCTGATCAAGATCTCGAATCAGCCAGTCATAAATCGGCTGAACGTAGAAAAAAGAAACGGAAAGTACCGTTATGAATACGGTGAGCGTGATAATGATCCGTTTTCTTAGCTCACCAAGGTGTTCAACGAAGTACATCTCTTCAGCTTTCATCATCATACAGCCTCCTTTCTATTAATAGCGGTTCATTTTGGTTTTGTTGTGCCGTGTTTGGACTTTAGATTCATGTGCTTTGGAGTTCAATCCAGAAGTTTTGACTCCCAATCCACAAGTTCCTGCTCTCAATCCACGAGTAAAATCGTAACTGGCATGAAGAAAAAAGATGCGGACTTTAACCGCGCCCGCATCTTCCACTTTTCTTTATTTAGACTGCGGCTTTTCTTCTTTTTCATCAGAAGACATGAGGTCTTTTGCTGAGTTCTTGAACTCGCGAAGCGTGCTTCCGAATGCTCGTCCGATCTCTGGCAGTTTAGATGGTCCGAATATGATAAGCGCAATGATTAAGATTAAGATCAATCCTGGTACTCCGATGTTTGTGAAACCCATGTAGATCGCCTCCTCAAATTTTGGTGATCATTTGTTACCTTCTTGTCTCAAAAAATTAAAACTTGAATCCAGTAATGGCTACAACAGATGGACGCGGTGTGTTACCACCTCGTACTTGCGGCCACGTGCTTGTTGGATTTGCTTTATCTTTCGTTTCTTCACCAGGGTGCTGAACACTTAGGAACAATGTTTTTTCGTTCGGTGTGAAAGATGGTCCTGTTAACTCTGCTTCTTTTGGAGCAGATGCAAACTGGAACGCCTCTCCTTTGTCACGGCCGATCGTCGGAATCATGAACATGCCGTTGTTACCAAAGCTTGTCCACGCACCAGAATTCAGCTTGCTCGATGAAATGTCTGTCACAGTCCAAAGGTTTGCGTTTGAATCAAACGTTAGATTGTCAGGTGCACTAAATCCGCTTTGACGACCTCCTGCTGCAAAGATCTCGAATTCAAAGCTCTCTGCACCGTGATCTTCGTCTTTTTCAAAAAAGCGTGTGATGTGGCCATGAATGTTGCCATGTTTGTCGTTATTCGTGTGTGCGATGAATACCGTACCGTCAAGTGGTGAAATTTCCACATCCTCTGGACGATCTGTTGGTGTCGCACCTAGAAGGATTGCAGCATCATGTGCGTTAACCACTACATCACCTTGTGTTTGGAACTTTTCTAAAAGCTCAGCTTTCCCTGCTGCTTTTTCACGAACAGCTTCAATCGTTAACGGAAGCCATTTGCCGTTTGCAAGATCTGCGGCATAAAGTGTTCCCTCTTCTAAAAGCTTGCTGTTGTCTTTTCCTTTAGTAGGAGCGTACTTGCCTTTACTCACAAACTTGTACACACAAGCATCCTTTTTGTCATCTCCCATATAAACAACGACTCGTCCGTCGTTCGAGATTCCAACGCTTGCATTTTCATGATTGAAACGTCCAAGAGCCGTGTGCTTTCTTACTTTGAAGTTCGGATTAAAAGGATCGACTTCGATCACCCAACCATAATGCGTTTGATCGAGATTAGCTGCTTTTGAAGTATCTTCGAAATTTTCTTCACACGATAATACGGTGTTCCATGGTGTACGTCCGCCAGAACAGTTTGCAAACGTTCCTTGTGCCGTAGTTGCACCGTTTACTGCTGCCGTACCTTTTGCCGGGCCAGTTAGTTTGAACGGCGTTAGTCCTGTTACACGTCGTGCGTAAATCGAATTTTTATCCATTACCCACTTGCCGTTCTTCACTTTCACTTCAATAATAGAACCGCCTTGATTGTAGAGCATCTTTTCAATCTGAGCAGAAGTATACTTGTCGTTTACTTTTTCGCCTTCTACATATAATGGATTCGTGTACTCATGATTTACCCATAGCAAACCATGCTCACTGGATTTGTCGATTGGAAAATACATCGTAAAATCATTGTTGAATCCGAACGTGTCACCTTTTTTATTAATTACATCACCATAAGATGCAATCACTTCATATTTATATCCTTTTGGAAGAACAAGATCATCTTTGTCCGTTGGTGCGATCGGGTGAAACTTAAATCCTTTTTTACGAGGTTTCATGCGCATCAAGCTATCTGATTGAGCGTTAGCTGTATCTGATAAAGCTCCTAATCCTGTCGTAGCTGCAGCAAGTGCCGTTGCGCCTGTACCCAAATATGTTAAAAAGGTTCTTCTATCCAATGGCTTCTTTTCCATGTCATTTCCCCCTAGACCTATAAAATTGATGTTGCATCTATAAGAATACTGTCGAAATGTTAAGCCACTATGTAGAGGATTTAAACAAACGTTTAAGAATTTTTTGTTTTTTATAAAGTTACGATGTTTGCCGACATAAAATGAATATGGCTAACGATAGAGTCAGAAGGAATTGATAATTACCTCATCAAACCTTTTAACAGGTGAAGATTTCTGCTATAGAAAATATAAGTTGGGAAAATAGGGCAATTTCCTTTATACTAAAGAAGACAGATGTCCATGTTTTTTCCCAATATACATTCCGATTTAGATAGGTATAATTAACTAGAGAGCTTTATTAGGAGTGAAGCCATGCAAATAGAAGTGGGGAGTTTCGTCATTTATAACGGCCAGGAGTATCAAGTCGTTTGGATTTATGACAATGGAAACGTGGAGATTGTAACAGACGGACAACATAGAAAGATCGAGCTCGTACAAGAGGGAGATCTCACACACATACGATAAAAAAACTTCCGGAAGCAAACAGCCCGGAAGTTTTGTTTTTATATCATTATTTTAGTTTGTGTTTTTGTTAGCTTGTTATTTGAAGCTTGCTTGTAACTTAATGTTTTTTGTTTAGCACCCTCGACAAGTTGAACGGAGCGGAAGGTGTGAGACTCCTGCGGGACAAGCGGTCAGGTGAGACACTTAAAGGCGCAAAGCGGCAAGTGGCTCACCGCCTGCCCCGCGGAAAGCGAAGCACCTGGAGCGCAGATCAGCCACTTTCAAGTACCTCGAAGCATCACCAAACTAAAAAGGTTTTTTACAACTTAGAACGCAAATAAGAATCAATAAACGGCGTGATCTCGCCATCCATCACAGACTGCACATTACCAACCTCAGTATTCGTCCTGTGATCCTTCACAAGACTATAAGGATGGAAAACATAAGAGCGAATCTGACTTCCCCACCCGATCTCTTTTTGCTCACCACGAATTTCATTCAACTGTGCCTGCTGCTCTTCCAAACGACGCTGCACCAATTTCGCCATCATCATCTTCATCGCACGCTCACGGTTCTTGATCTGCGAACGCTCCGTTTGACACGAAACGACTGTATTCGTTGGAATATGTGTCATACGAACCGCAGAGTCAGTCGTGTTAACGTGCTGACCACCTGCTCCTGACGCACGATACGTATCGATCTTAAGGTCTTCTGTACGGATTTCGATCTCTGTATCATCGGTGATCTCTGGCATCACTTCACACGAAACGAATGACGTGTGACGACGACCTGATGAATCGAACGGTGAGATACGAACAAGGCGGTGAACCCCTTTTTCAGCCTTCAAATAACCATAAGCATTATGTCCTTTAATGCTCAGCGTTACAGATTTCACCCCTGCTTCATCACCTGGCAAGTAATCGAGCGTTTCTACTTTGTACCCTTGGCGCTCTGCATAACGCGTGTACATACGAAGCAGCATGGACGCCCAGTCTTGAGACTCTGTACCACCCGCACCTGGGTGAAGTTCTAAAATCGCGTTGTTTTTATCATACGGTTCGTTCAATAAAAGTTGAAGCTCAAAGTCATTCAGCTTCGTGATCAAGGATTTCAGATCTTTTACAAGTTCTTTCTGAAGATCTTCATCCGCTTCTTCTTTTACAAGCTCGTGTGCGATCTCTAGATCTTCATAAGCAGAAGCAAGTTCTTCAAACTCGTTCACTTGTTCTTTTAGCCCGTTCGCTTCATTAATCACGACTTGTGCAGCGTTTTGATCATCCCAAAAAGTTGGTGCACTCATCTCTTCATCTAGTTCTGCGATACGTGCTTTCTTCGTATCGAGGTCAAAGAGACCCCCTAAAGTCGTTGATACGTTTTTCAATAACGTTTAATTCCTGTTTTACTTCTACTAAATCCATAGTCTTTGCACCTCATCTTATAATTGTTCCATCTTTAAAATATGCGAACGCTGTTAAAATTAACCCTTTTTCACGTCTGCTTACAAGCGCAAAGAGAGCCTATAAAAAGACTCTCTTCTCTCACGCAACTTTCTATTCTTGTTCAGCTCCGTGACATTGCTTGTATTTCTTTCCGCTTCCGCATGGACAAGGATCATTACGCTTGATGTCTTGTGCTTTACGAACCGGTTTCTTCTTTTTCGCTGTATCTTGTTTATCGCTCGGAACAACGGCTTTCCCTTCAGCCACTTGTTCACGCTGCATGTTTTGCTCGATCTGCGATTTTAAGATATAAGTTGTAACTTCCTCTTCGATTGCAGCAACCATCGCTTCAAACATCTCGAAGCCTTCAAACTGGTATTCACGCAACGGATCGTTCTGACCATACGCACGCAGGTGAATACCTTGACGAAGCTGTTCCATCTGGTCGATGTGATCCATCCACTTGCTGTCAACTGAACGTAAGATTACTGCTTTTTCGAACTCAGCGATCTGTTCAGCAGGAAGCTGTGTTTCTTTTTCAGCAAACGCTGCATGTACTTTCGCTTGAATCTTCTCGATGATCTCTTCACGATCAAGACCAAATAGATCTTTTTCTGTAAATGTCGGCTCTGTGAACATAACTGCATTCACATAATCCGCGATTTCTTTCGTGTTCCACTCTTCTTGAACTTCTGCTTCTGGTGTATGAACCGTCACGATTCGCTCAAGTGTAGAATCAATCATACGAAGAACGATATCGCTTAAGTTCTCAGCATCTAGCACTTCTTGACGCTGTGCATAGATGATCTCACGCTGTTGACGCATAACATCGTCATATTGTAAAAGCTGTTTACGAGCATCAAAGTTCGATCCCTCTACACGTTTTTGTGCAGATTCAACGGCTTTTGTAACCATTTTAGACTCGATCGGCGTCTCTTCATCCATGCCAAGACGCTCCATCATCGTCATCAAGTTGTCTGAACCGAATCGACGCATCAATTCATCTTCCATCGAGATGTAGAAACGAGATGAACCTGGATCTCCTTGACGACCCGCACGACCACGCAACTGATTATCGATACGGCGTGATTCGTGACGCTCAGTTCCAAGGATGTGCAGTCCGCCAACTTCAAGAACGCCTTCACCAAGCTTGATATCCGTACCACGACCAGCCATGTTCGTTGCGATCGTAACCATGCCAAGCTGACCCGCATTTTCAATGATCTCCGCTTCACGCTCATGGTTTTTCGCGTTCAACACGTTATGCTTGATCTTACGCTTCGTTAAAAGCTGCGAAAGAAGTTCAGATGTTTCAACGGCAACCGTACCGACAAGGATCGGCTGTCCTGTTTTATGACGCTCTTCGATTTCAGCAGCAATCGCTTTGAACTTGCCTTGCATCGTTTTATAAATAAGATCTGCTCTGTCATCACGCGCGATCGGACGGTTCGTCGGAATACAGATAACATCCATGTTGTAGATGTTGCGGAATTCTTCTTCTTCCGTTTTCGCCGTACCCGTCATACCAGCAAGCTTATTGTACATACGGAAGTAGTTCTGGAACGTGATCGTCGCGAGTGTCATGCTCTCACGCTGAATCTCTAGACCTTCCTTCGCTTCGATCGCTTGGTGAAGTCCATCGCTGTAACGACGACCAGCCATCAAACGTCCCGTGAATGGGTCAACGATAACGATCTCGCCGTCTTGAACGACATAATCCACATCACGCTGCATGATGATGTTCGCTTTTAACGCTTGGTTAATATGGTGATTCAGTGTTACGTGCTGATAATCATATAAGTTATCGATCGAGAACATCTGCTCCGCTCTGTTGATACCTTCTTCAGAAAGCTGAACGTTCTTCGTCTTTTCATCTACTGTATAATCTGTTTCTTTTTTCAGCTGACGCACGAACATGTTCGCCATCTGATAAAGTTGCGTTGATTTTTGGGCAGAACCTGAAATGATGAGCGGTGTACGTGCTTCGTCAATTAAAATTGAGTCAACCTCATCGACGATCGCATAATTACGGCGCTGAACCATCTGCTCTTTATAAACAACCATGTTGTCACGCAGATAATCGAAGCCGAACTCATTGTTCGTACCATATGTGATATCTGCTGCATACGCATTACGTTTCTCTTCCTTTGAGAGGTCAGATACGTTCAATCCAACACTTAAACCTAAGAAATTGTATAGCGGCGCCATGATCTCAGAGTCACGACGAGCCAAATATTCATTGACTGTAACAACGTGAGTACCTTTGCCATCTAGTGCGTTCAAATAAATAGGCATTGTCGCAACTAGCGTTTTACCTTCACCGGTTTTCATCTCTGCAATGTTACCTTCATGAAGCGCAACCGCACCCATAATCTGTACAGGATAATGACGCATGTTTAATACACGAGCTGATGCTTCACGCACAGTCGCAAACGCTTCAGGGAGAAGGTCATCCAGAGATTCCCCTTTTTCGATACGGCTCTTGAACTCAGCCGTTTTGTTCGCCAAAGCTTCATCATTTAAAGCTTTAAACTCTTCAGCTAACGTTTCCACTTTTTCCGCAATTCTCTCGTATCTATTCAACGTTCGGTCATTGGAACTTGGAAAAATCTTTTTCAAAATGCTAATCATCCGAATAACGCTCCCTGTTCTCGAAAATTATATACCACTTCTATTCTACCAGTTTGTGAAACGAGCCACAAGAAATCCCAAATCTTTTCATCGGAATTGTAGCATTCATCGTAAAGTAACTTCCTATATATGTGAAAAATTTGACACTTCCATAGAGACTGCGGACCTAAATTTTGGTAAAATAATATAAAGATGGATGGGGGAGGTTCTGAATGGAAAACACAGATCTAAACAGGACAGATAACGCTGGGCAAGGACAAAAAGCGCAGCTGCAGCAAAATAAGCAGCGAAGTGAAAAAAGCAAAACGATCATTCTCACCCTCGTTCTCAGCTTCTTCATCATCGGCGGCCTTGGCACATGGGGATATTATTCAGTGTTTAATTCTGCGGCGAGTGTAGATGCACCGTCTGATGAGGAATTAACGGAGGCAGAAAAATCAAGCGGTACTGCTCTCTTCAAGCCGACCATAGAAGTTCCAAAGACCGAGATCCAAAGACGAATCAATGTGATACACGAATTTTGGAACAATGAACTCGGCTATGATAAATGGTCGAAATATAACATAGACACACATACACCAGTATTAAATGAAATAGAGATCGATATACGGAATAAGATTCTGCCCTATGTTGCGGGTCCATTAAAGACAGACATCGAGAACGCTCTTAAAAAAATTGAGAAGAGTAAGAGTTCTGAGAGTGTAGAACCACTAAAAGGCGTTCACCGCATTTTTCACGATCTTGATATGTCGTTGAACGACTACAAAGCTAGTGATTATTGGGACGTAACAGAAACAGGTAAATGGATTGAGAAAGAAATAGAAGAGTAGGTAGATTTGGCACTGTTCTCGTGGTTTTCTGAGGGTGGTGTTTTTTTGTTTGCCAATGAAGTTTTGAGTGATGATTTGACTGAAGGATCCAGGAGATAGATAGTGCGCTTTGTCGAACTTTCGATAAATAATTTTATCCGTGAAATTATCGCTGTTATACGTGAATATATTGCAATTTACCGTGAATAAAAAGCAGCTATCCGTGAATATATTTTATGATGTATTTTTGAGGTAGACATAATGACTTTGTGTCCAGCAGATACATACTTTTTTCCTATAGCTCACAAATTTATAGGCGATTATTCTCTTCCCCTTCGCAAAAAAAAGAACTTCTCAAACTTTTGAGAAGTTCTCTGCATACATTTTTACGATTTCGCGGTCGTCATATAATGGTCTTTCAACTGATCACGCAACGTCCGCTTTAAAAACTTACCAACCGACGTTTTCGGGATCTCATCCATGAACACGATATCGTCTGGAATCCACCATTTTGCAAACTGCGGCCTCAAAAACTCAACAATATCTTCTTTTGGCACTTTTCCTTTTGCCTCAGGCTTCAATACTACACATGCGAGTGGTCGCTCCTGCCATTCAGGGTGAGGCACCGCAATAACGGACGCTTCAAAAACATCCGGAAACGCCATGATCGCATTCTCTAGATCAACAGACGAAATCCACTCACCACCGCTCTTGATAAGGTCCTTCGTCCGGTCGACAATTTTCACGAACCCTTCTTCATCTACCGTAACGACATCCCCGGTATGAAGCCAGCCATCATTGAACGTCCCTTCCGTCCGATCATCGTTGTAATATTCGTCCGCTATCCAGTTCGAGCGCAGCAACAGCTCACCCATCTCGTGACCGTCCCACTTCACTTCCCCGTTCGCACCGATTACTTTCATCTCAACACCTTGAACGACATAACCTTGTTTCGCTTTGTAATCAAATTTCGTTTCTTCGTCCAAATCTGCTTGATAGGTTTTCAGTCGCGTTGCGATTACAAGTGGACTTGTTTCCGTCATACCATAAGCATGCATGAACGGAATATTATGTTTTTCTTCGAACGTTTTTATCATCCCTTTTGGTGCAGCAGATCCTCCGCAAATAACCGCTCGAAGACTAGAAGTATCATAACTATTCTGTTCGAGTTCTTGAAGAAGCCCCATCCAAATCGTTGGTACACCTGCAGCAAAGGTTACTTTTTCCATCTCAATCAGTTCCGCTAAAAGCTGTGGCGTGAATCGCGGTCCAGGCATCACTTGCTTCGAACCGAACCAGGTTGCCGCATATGGAAGTCCCCAAGCATTTACGTGGAACATCGGCACAACTGGCATAAGAACATCACTTTCTGATACAGAACCGCCATCGGCAAGTCCTAGTGACATCGAATGTAGTACGGTTGAGCGGTGCGTGTACGTTACGCCTTTTGGATTTCCTGTCGTGGCAGATGTATAGCACATCCCGACTGGATCGTTCTCATTGACATCCTGCGGAAATTCGTAAGCCGGATCACCAGCTTCTACTAGTTTTTCATAATGATAGAGAGGCTGAAGTGGCGATTGCGGCAGCTCGTCTTCATCGGTCATCAATATAAACGCTTTTACATTAGGAATATGGTCTTTAAGTGCTTCAACAAGAGGCAGGATGTCCTGATCTACGAACAAGATCTGGTCATCAGCGTGATTGATAATGTATGCAATATGCTGAGGGGAAAGTCGGATATTGATCGTGTGAAGAACAGCTTCAACACCTGGAATGGCGAAATAAGCTTCTAGATGACGATGGTGATTCCATGCAAGTGTTCCAACCCGCTCACCTTTTTGAATACCAAGGCGCTTTAGCGCGCTCGAAAGCCTGCGTGTTCGTTCACCAATCTCCCGGTAACTGAACTTTCTGATCCCTGACATCGTACGGCTCGTTACTTCCTTTTTCGCAAAATACCGCTCCGCATGCTCTAGCATACTCGTAACTCGAAAAGGCACATTCATCATCATAACTACTTCTCCTCCTTAAATAGTAAACATAGTCATTAGTGTAAGCGTTTTCTTGTTACTCACTAGTTCCCCTTACCTACTTCAAAATCCTGCTGTTAAAACAGATTCCTCAGAACGAAACGCAGAAAAACACGAAAAAAATTTTCCAGCTGAAAAAAGTTTGAAATTTCATCCAGAATTTGCGATACACTTATAAAAAAACGGCATAAAAAGGAGTGTTTTCTTATGCCTGATTGGTCGTATCATACCTTTTTTAAACCGCTTCTGTTTCGCATGAAATCAGAGACAAGCCGCGATCTCACTTTACATACGATGAACACCCTCGCCAAACTGCCATTTGGTGATAAAATCATACAGTTTTTTGGCCATATGCAGCCAAGCAAAGAATTGGAACAAAAGCATGCTGGGATCACCTTTCCTTCACCTGTTGGCGTTAGTGGTGCATTAGATCCTCATCTGAATGGTACAAAAGCGTTCACTAACCTTGGCTTTGGTTTTATTGAAGTAGGGCCGATTACAATCGAGCCTCAGATTTCTAAAAAACCTATCAGACGAGATATAGAAAAAGAAACATTGGTGTATGGAAATCTTCATGAAAATTTGGGTCTTGATGCTACAGTAGTGAAACTTCAATCTATGAAGAGAACAACAATTCCACTGGGGATAATGATTAAGGGAGAAGCACTTCAGGAATATGAGAAGCTTGTTCAAAAGCTGGATGAACATGCTGCATTCTTTGTTATCGATACGCAAGGCGCTTCTTATTTAGACCATATTCGGGAGCTTACACCTAAACCTCTTGTATTGGAACTTACTCATAAAAAGGTGATGAACTTTACAGAAGATATTCCTGTGGATGGATATATCATTCGTGAAGGAATTGAAAGGGATGATGGCGTCGAACTCGGACAGATGGAGATACATCATCTAAAAGAAAGTATTCAACAGCTCTTACCTTATAACAAGCCCATCATTGCTTCTGGTGGCGTCCATGAACCGAGTGATGCGATGGAACTTTTTCGTGAAGGCGCATCTCTCATACAGCTTCATAGCGGATTTGTTTATTCCGGACCAGGTCTTCCGAAGCGCATCAACGAACGAATTTTGTATGAACAACAGCCTATTTCTAAACCCGCTGAACAAACAGGTTGGATCTCCTTTTTCCTGATGGGACTTGGCGTATTCATCGCAGGCATCATCGCTTTAATCATCGGACTAACAGAAGTTCTTCTAGCGTATGATGAACAATATTTAGGCATACAAAAAGAAGAGATTCAAAGGTTCAGTCATCACCTGTTTCATTTTATGTCTCATGACCGGATTTGTCTGGCAGGTGTTATGATTTCGGCAGGTTTCATGTTCATGCAGCTTTCGTATCACGGGATTCGAAAAGGGGAACATTGGGCAAAAAAGGCATATGTGATCGCTGCAGCTCTCGGTTTCTTAAACATCTTTTATTTTATGGGCTTCGGCTATTTTGACAAGCTTCACTTTATCTATTATTTAATTATCCTTCCCTTTTTCCTTTATGGGCTTTATCAATCTCGAAAGCTCACTACGGGATCAAAAGGGTTGAATCTCTATAACACGATATCTTGGAAAAGAAGTCAGCTTGCGCAGAGCTTATTTATCGTATCAGGTATGTGCTTGCTCTCTGCGGGAATCGTGATTTCCATCATCGGAATGAACGGAGTTTTTGTAAAAGAAGACTTAATGTTCTTCGCACTTACACCTGAACAAATCACTGCGTTCAACGATAAATTAATTCCGTTAATCGCACACGATCGCGCTGGATTTGGCGGTGCTTTGATCTCAGAAGGATTTTTATTGTTAACCATAGCGTTATGGGGATATCGTGAAGGAGCAAAATGGGTGTGGTGGACACTGGCACTCGGTGGTATGCCAGGATTTCTAACAGGCGTTGGTACACATTTTATGATTGGGTACGACAACCACTTTCATCTTTCACCCGCTTATCTATTGTTTGTCTTTTATTTCGTAGGATTGGTTTATTCGTATGGTTATTTAAATCGCAGTGGTAAAACTCAGTTGAGAAATGTTTCTGTATGGAAAGAAGAAAAAGTGTAGACGTGGAGTCTGCACTTTTTTCATTTTGCTTGTGTTTGTTTTTGAAGATGAATCGCTTTTTTTATAGCGAGGATCGTTCCTAAATGAAGACCTTCATGATAAAACGTGCGGGGCAGCACTTCTGCAAATGTATTCATACCTAGTTCAGTTGGTTCATCTAATTCTTGATGTAGTCGATGACCAAACTGCTCCCCAATCACTTGAACCTGCTCCATCAGACGGTGACGAAGTTCTTGAAGAGTTGGGGGCGTCTGCTTCCAATTCTCTGGCTTCGTTCCATAACCGAATAACTCTCGATAATGAATCGGCGCTGGATGATCTTCACGGATCTTATGATACAGCCAATCGTACTGATCCAAAAAAATATGCCCCAAGTTCCAGCGGATGTTGTTGTTAAATCCCTCTGGCACAAAATCTGCTTCTTCCTCAGTGAGTCCTTCAACAGCGCTTAACGTGTTATGACGAAACGCTGCGAGTTGTTTTAACAGGATATCGTTTTTCATGGTTAGCGGCTCCTTCATTTTGAAAATATCGGCAAGAATGCAGTTTTATCGGCGAGATTCAGAATTTATCGGCAAGAATTCAATTTTATCGGCGAGTTTTCAATTATATCGACAAGTTCTAAATTTTATCGGCAACCTTACTTCCAAAAATTTAAAACACACCCCAAAAGTGTCATGGGGTGTGTAGTCTAGTTTTGTATATGTTAGTTCGTTCCTGCAATCAGGCCATATTTGCCGTCTTTACGTCTGTACACGACGTTCATCTCACCAGATTCAGCATTGTTATAAACGAAGAAATTATGGCCGAGTAATCCCATTTGGAGAATGGCTTCCTCTGTGTCCATTGGTTTCAGATCGAATCGCTTTTCACGTACGATTTCGAAATCGTCCTCTTCCTCTAACAGTGCCGTTGATACGCCTTCTGTACCGTTAGCAAACATGTGCTTTGTGCCTTCAGCATTTCTAAATTTACGGTTTACTTTTGTTTTGTGCTTTCGAATTTGACGCTCTAATTTTTCTACCACCAAATCAATCGCAGCGTATAAATCCAAATGACGTTCCTCTGCACGAAGCAGCAGGCCCTTCATCGGTATCGTAACCTCAATGGATTGTTCATTGTTGTACACCTTTAGATTGACGTGTACTTCAGAATTTGGAGTTTCGTTAAAGTATTTTGTGAGTTTCGTCACCTTTTTCTCAACGTAAGCCCTAATGGCTTCAGTCACCTCGATGTTTTCTCCACGAATGTTAAAATGCATAACTTAACTCCTCCTTTCGGTGATGTATATATATTTCGATATACCCCAAAAGAATTCCTCCGTAACATTTAAAATATTTTGACAATATTTTTACACTGTCGACAAATTCTTTACAATGCTGACAAACCTTATACTACCGGGGAAAAATACATTCTGTACTCTTTCAAATATTTTTTTTCTTTGAGAAGATCAACGTATTGCTTATATTTACCAATGTAGATTTGAAGGAAAAATAAATTTCACTTACATTCTTTTAGTTTCAAACTATGTGGTATACTAGGAATTAACCTTTTAAGCTTTAAACTTTTTACAAAACCTGTTCCATCCCCCTACTCGATCCTTGAGTAGGGTTTTTTTTATGTATTTTTTTAGACAAACAAAAAAACAGGCTCTAAAGAGAACCTGTTTTGGTATAACGAAGCTTATGCTTTTTGAACGTTAGCAGCTTGAGCGCCACGAGCACCTTGCTCAACTTCGAAAGTTACTTTTTGACCTTCGTCTAAAGATTTGAAACCATCAGATTGGATAGCTGAGAAATGTACGAATACATCGTCTCCGTTTTCGCGCTCGATGAATCCGAAACCTTTTTCTGCGTTAAACCATTTTACTGTACCTTGTTCCATGTTTGTTGCCTCCTAGTGCGTTACCACACGATATATTGCTACTCTTGCCCAAAGTATTGCTAAAGAAGAAAAGTCGAAACTCATACAATCTTTTACGCCGAACAAAAATAATCTATAACCATCATAACAGTGATTGCGAAATGATGCAAACTAATCATTCATAATATGAAATATTTTCTAGAAATAAAAACCCGCCTGCGGTAACAGACGGGATTAAAAGTATGGTCATAGTGCCTTGAATTATAGTTTAGTTACGTTTGCCGCTTGAGGCCCACGAGCTCCATCTACAATATCAAACTCGACTTGCTGACCTTCGTCAAGGCTTTTGAATCCGTCAGTGTTGATTGCAGAGAAGTGTACGAACACATCGTCTCCGTCTTCGCGCTCAATAAATCCAAAACCTTTTTCTGCGTTAAACCATTTTACTTTTCCTAACATGCCTTTCACAATCCCTTCATCATGCGAATCTTTGTATAGATCTTCTATACACTTTATAGTATGACATATACCCAAAAAAGTTGTCAAAGGCTTAAGATTAGCGAAAAATGAGAAGTTTTGTCGAAAAATCTCCATGTTTGATTTTGCATAAAAATACACTTTCGACATCTATTATACAAATAGAATTAATAAAAAAGAACCGATCAAAATCGAACGGTCCTCAAAAAAATTTACATCTGTGAAACCATCTGTGCCAGCTTTGCACAAATAATTGCGCCATACGTTCCAACAATGTTACCGAGTAAGCCCATTAAAAGGCCGACTGGTGCAAGCGCTGGTTGGAAAACAGAGGCTACAACAGGTGCGGAGCTTGTCCCACCGATGTTTCCTTGTGATCCAACCGCAACGAAAAACATAGGTGAACGTAATAACCTTGCTGCCGCGAACAAGAAAAGAATATGAATGGCTAACCACACGATTCCCATTAAAATATATTGAGGTGCTTCCACCACATAGATCAGGTTCGCTTTTGCCCCGATTGTTGCAAGCAATAGATAGATCCCTGCGTACCCTACTTTACTCGCTCCGTAATTTTCTAATTCACGAACCTTTGTAAAAGATAGCACGATACCAATCGCAGAGATGATCATGATTGTCCAAGTAGCAGTGTTTAGAATATCTCCTTGTGGCAACTTCTCAGAAAACTTCCCTACTATAAATGCTAGACCAAAACCAAGACCAAGAATCGCAAGCAATTGCGGAACAGCGATCGGACGAGCATTCTTTTTCTCAAGCTCACCAACCTGCTTATTCACTTCTCCAATGATGCGGTTATCGGCTTTGTTCCACTTGTCAAAACGAGCTTGGTACCCAGCAAGCGCGATCATAATTCCCATCCAACTGTATCCAACAACCGTATCGACTACGATGATCGGTGACAGAATATGTTCTGGTGTGTCCACCGCTTCAACGAGCGCTGCCATATTCGCAGAGCCCCCGATCCAGCTACCCGCTAGTGCAGCTACACCTGTCCAAGCGGCCTCTGGCAAGTACGGCTGGAAGATCGCGAGTGCTATTGGTCCACCAACGATTACCCCTACCGTTCCCGCTAAAAACATGAGGATCGCTTTCGGTCCAAGTTTGAGTGTCGCTTTTACATTGATAGATAAAAGCAATAACAGCAGTCCAACCGGCAGTATGTAAGCGGAAACAAAACTGTATAAATCAGAACTTGAAGGTATGATGCCAAGAGTCGTTGAGATCATCGGCAAAAAATACGTCCAGATCAGTGGCGGTGCATAGTGGAAAAACTTCCGTAGAATGTGGTTTTTGGATTCGCCTAAGATGAATACGAAGCCAACTAGTGCTACTAGATAAGCAAAAATCGCCATCGGCTCCTGAATGAGCGGTCCATTTGATGTTGCAAACATATCCCTATTCCCCCTTAAAATGACTTGAGTGACAAGTATACACTAAAAAATCTTCATTACCTGTATAGTCCTTTAATTGCAAAGAGTGGGAATAGTAGCAACTTTTTTACACTTCTAATCGAAGCTTGGCCACATATAATGCACTATACAGCGTAGGAACATTAAACAGTTGTTTAAAAGGAGGCAATGGACGTTGCTGCAAATGATTGAAAAAGTCGTACTAGCTATGGCGGCCATTCGTATTTTATCCGGTACCCTTGAGATTACAGCAGCACTTTTCATGCTGCACTATAATACGGTTGAGCGAGCACTCGTCATCAATTCCCTGCTTTCCATCATCGGGCCGATCATCTTTTTCTCGACGATGACGCTTGGAATCTATGGATTATCAACGAAATTATCATTCGGCAGCTTAATCTGGATCATGTTAGGCGTCGTTTGTATTGTTTATGGGATAAAGAGATAAATGATATGGCTTGATTTCAAATAATCTCGCAGAAACAACAAATAATCTCACGAAAATTACTATTAATCTCACGAGAAATTTCATTTTGTCGCGAAAAAAGCCAACATAAACGCGAGTCGACAAAGCGAGCTTGCCAGCTGCTTAAAACCGATACCCAGACAAATACGTCAGAAACTCTTGTTGTTTACCATGATTGTACTTCGTTAACGCATAGGTATGAGCATCCGGAATGTCCACTGAATAACAGTCCACCTCTAGCAATCGTCCTTCTAACAGCTCTCTTCTTACTGTTGATAAAGGTAAGAACGAGATTCCTAACCCTTCTGCAATAAAACGTTTTGTTATGTGAATCTGAGACACCTTCATCATTCGAACGCCGGGATAACGGGATTTCACACGTCTGCAAAGATCATCCCAATATCCTGGATGGTTATGAGTTAATAGATAGTTTGAAAGCAGCACTTCTTTTTCATCCAGGGGCGGCGCTGCTTCGAAATCCAGCCCATCGTGCGGTGCCACTAAGACGATCTTGTCTTGATAAAGCATCTGACTCGTAATCTCAGCATGTGAACTTCCTAAACAAGAAAGCCCAAGGTCCACATCCTCGTTTAAAACCGCTCTCTCAATATCTTCTGAATCAATAATTTTTATCGAAATCTCCACATCGGGATTAGCCTTTACATATCGTTTCAAAACAGAAGGCAGAATCGTATCTGCAATAAGCGGTGAGATTCCGATACAAAGCTTCGTATCATAGCCTTGTTGAAACGCGTTTAGATCTTCTAGTCCACTTTCATACACTTCCATCAGCTTTCTTGCATGCTGCAGGTACCTTCTCCCTTCCGCCGTCAACTTCACTCTTCTGCCATCTCGTAAAAATAGTGACATCCCTAATTCAGATTCCAGCATTTTAATATGTACAGAAACAGAGGGCTGAGAAACATGAAGAATTTCAGACGTTCTTCTAAAATTTTCGCATTCTGCCGCAGTAATAAAAGTTTGTAGCCAAGAGAACTCCATCCTTCTTCAATCCCTTCTGATTAACTTTTCTTATCAAATCAATTAAAAACAATTAATATCATATATCAATTTCATTCTATACAATGATACTAAATAATGGAAGGAGTGAAAACCATGATGCAAAAAGGACTTAAAGGAATCGTTGCAGCGGAGACAGCGATCAGCCATATTGATGGTACAGAGGGCAAGCTAATCTACAGAGGGTATGAGATCGGGGACCTTACTTCACGTTTTTCGTTTGAAGAAGTAGCACACCTTCTTTGGTTCGGTGAACTTCCTAACGATGAACAATTACAAAATCTCACAAGCGTACTTATAATAAATCGTGAGCTTCCTCTTCATATAAAAACAATCCTAGACCACCTGCCTGAAGACATGGATATGATGAGTGTAATCCGAACGGCCATTTCCTCTGAAGGTGTCTCAAGTTACGGATGGAAGCCAACCGTGTTACAAGCCATTCGGTTAACGAGTCTTGTTCCGATCGTCATTTGCTATTGGACAAGTCTTTTAAATGGTAAGCCTTTTGTTGAGCCATCTACCGAGTTAAGTCATGTTGAAAACTACCTATATATGCTTACAGGTGACATACCGAGTAAAGCCCATACACTAGCACTTGAAACCTACATGATCTTAACGCTCGAGCACGGAATGAACGCTTCCACTTTTTCAGCTCGGGTTACAGCATCGACCGAATCGGATATGGTTTCAGCCGCAACATCTGCGATTGGAACGATGAAAGGACCACTCCATGGCGGAGCACCTTCAGCGGTCATTGACTTGCTAGACGAAATTAGAAAAGCTGGAAGTGCTGAACAAGTGATACGAGGTAAATTGGAGAATGGTGAGAAGCTGATGGGATTCGGACATCGTGTTTATAAAACACACGATCCACGAGCAGTTGCACTAAAAGGAAAACTTTTAGAGTTGGTCGGTGAAGATGAGTGGTTAGATCTCGCGCTGGAAGTAGAAAAAACAGCAATAACGTTACTACAGGAATACAAACCAGGCAGAGCGTTGTATACGAACGTTGAATTCTACGCTGCAGCGATTATGAAGGCGATCGAACTAGATCCTGCTTTATTCACTCCTACCTTTACAGCAAGCAGAATGGTTGGATGGACCGCTCACATTTTAGAGCAATCAGAAGACAACACGATTTACCGTCCACAGTCCGTGTATACCGGGAAGTTTCACGATAAAGTAACAATTAACGAATAGCCATTCTCTATAGAAGCATCTCTAAACTCAGTGGTAGAATTAAAAGTAAGAACTCTTTGAGAAAGAGGTGCTTTTTCGTGATTCTAAAATCAGTTCTATACAGAAAAGATACGAAACAAGATGGATATCCATTTCAGCTTCCGCTTCTTCAATCCTTAGAGTCTCTTCACTTTCAAAAACCTGTCACCATCTTAGTAGGTGAAAATGGAACAGGGAAATCAACGTTGCTCGAGGCAATCGCAGATCAAGCAGGTTCTGTTCAGATCAATCGGTCAGAAAAAGAGAACACCGCCATCAAAAAAATGGCCAAACAGTTAAAATTGACGTGGAGTGTGAAAACAAAAAAAGGATTCTTTCTAAACGCAGAAGACTTTGTTAGCTTTGTGAGGCGAGCAGCAGAAATGAAAAAGACCGCGCTACAAGAATTAGCAAACATTGAAGTGGAGTACAAAGACAAGTCTGCTTATGCGAAGAGCCTTGCTTCCCTACCACACAATCGAACGCTCGCTGAACTCAAGGAACTTTATAATGATGGTCTAGAGTTTCGGTCACATGGAGAACGTTTTTTAGATTTTTTTCAATCACGCTTTCGCCCGAACGGCTTATATATTCTCGACGAGCCAGAAGTTCCGCTATCCCCTATGAAACAGTTAAGTTTTATATCGATGTTAAAAGAGATGGAGCAACAGAACGCACAGTTCATTATTGCGACTCATTCTTCCATCTTGATGGCCTATCCTGGTGCAGAAATTATCAGTCTCGATTCCCTGCCACCCGCTCCAACTCCTTACGAAGAACTGGAACATGTGCAGATCACGAAAAACTTTTTGGAGAGTCCGGAGAGGTTTTTGAGGTATTTGTAATCTACTGATTTCCACGTAAAAAAGGCACTCAGCTAATCCACAGCTAGTGCCTTTTAATTAATTCTTCTTATCAAAATACATCCCATCCACTGAAACTGACTGATACGGGTTCGCGTAGTGGGTATTTTTTTCTTTCTTTTTCTTCATCGTTGAAAGATTATGCTTAATCTCTTCAAACTGCCGCGTTAAAAGAGGATCGATCGTCTCATTCATCTTCAGAATCAAACGCCCCATACGCTGTTCGTCTTCCGAATACGTGGCAGGTAAGTTGCTGATTGTCGCTTGACGCTGATCGAGCAGTTCATTTAAACGATCGATATAGATTTCGCGCTCTTCTTTCGGCAAACCTGCGCTCACATGATCATACAGGTTCTTCGTAATCTCAAGCAGAATTTTCACGACAGGCATCACACGCGCCCTGTTTCGCCATGCTGCATGCGGCGGTTGATCTGAATCACTTCTTTCCACGTATTGCGGAAATCCAGCACATAGTCTTCCACTTCATCCAAGATCTTCACGTCATTTTGAATGTTTGCTTCAATCAGACGACGGTTGATGTAATCGTACATCGTCATTAATGACTTTGATACTTCAAGGTCCATATTCAGCGTGACCATCAATTCTTGAATGATCTTTTGTGCTTTTAATAGATTTGTATTCTTTTGTTCTGTATTTTTAAGTTCGATCCCTGTTCGCGCGAGACCGATAAATTTTAAACATCCGTTATAGAGCATGAGCGTCAACTCGCCGGGAGACGCCGTTTGGACTGAGTTATTTTGATACGCCTTGTTTGCGTTAAGTATGGACATGTAAAGGTAACACTCCTTTTTGGTTTGAAATTACTGTCCGCCGCCAAACTGCTGCATTAAGTACATGGATTGTTGGTTGGAACGTTGAATCGCTGACTCCATGGCCGAGAACTGACGCCAATAGCGGTCCTCCACCTGCTTCAGACGATCTTCAAAAGCCGAGATACGCTTGTCTACATCAGTTAACTCTTTCCCTAGCGTAAACTGAGCATTTGTACGAAGTGCGTTTCCTGCTTTTAGTTCGATTTTGTCGACAGTCTGATCAATCGAGGCACGCAGTTTTTTCGCAATGCCTTCCACGTTATTTGTGCTATCGCCAGTGAACATCTTCATTACAGCTTCAGGATTCGCCGCTAATGCTTCTCTTAGTTTCTTATCATCGATCTCTAGTTTCCCTTTATCGAGGTAGTTACGAGAAGTTGTGATTCCGATCTCAGAAAGCTGATCATATTTCGTGTCTCCTGTATTAACAGAGGCATATAAAACCGAACGCATCGTGTTCAAACCACTCGATAGGATAGAATCTCCACGCAGCATCCCGCTCTTCGCCTTCTCATCCCACAGTTCCGCTTCTTTTTCAGATAAGTCTTTACGCTGTGCATCCGTTAGAGGAGGAAAATCACGGTACTTAGTTTCAGCAGTCTTTTTATTGATCGCTTCAATCGTTTCGTTGTATTTCTTTACAAAATCTTTAATGGAAGTGATTACACCTTCAGTATCTGTAGTTGAGCTAATGGTGGATTCTCCTACTGCTTTTAGTGAATAGGAAACCCCGCTGATTGTGAAGTTGTTGGATGTGCGCTCTATCCCAGTAATCCCATTAAGATCGAATTTAGCGTTTACTCCATTGTCAGAGTTTGCTGCACCAAGATTTTTCCCATCAATTGAAAAACCAAGATTAGAAAAGAACGTAACTGTATCAGCACTTTCAAGAGAGAGATTCGAACCTTTACCTGTTAAGTTATTTGAAATTGCAAATTTCCCTGTAGATTCATCATAGAATGCAGACATTTCAAGCCCTGCTTCTGAAAATTTCTTCGCAACAGACTCTAGAGTATCCTTTGTTGGGTCAATTGAAATTGTTTTCTCAGCTTCTAGCGTTGTGCTTCCTGGTTTTTGAACTTTAAATTTCAGTTCAATGGGTGTTGTTCCAAATGCTGCATTAACATCTTTTAATAGCTCGGTACCTTTGGCCTTAACGCCAGCATCTAAAATCGGCGCAGATACCCAGTTCCTTGCTGTTGCCAGCTGAGTAACCTTAATGTTTGATGTAATATTAGAAGCACTTCCCGCTGCAGTTGCAGTTACCGCATTTGGATTCGTACTTGTGACTGTCTTCTTATTAAACGTCCCTTGAAGAGCGATACCGTCTAAAACGAAACGATCGAGATCAGTCAGCAGCTTATTCATCGAACGATAATCATCACGCTGCCACTCTAGCGTTGTTTTCTTTTGCGCTAGTTTATCGAGTGGGATGCGCTCTGCTTTCATTAAGTCCCCAACGATCGTATCGATGTCCATTCCGCTGGCTAATCCGCCAATTCTCATACTCACGGTTCATCACCGTCCCTAAATTTTTTTATCTACAAAAATACCCATAAAGTCAATCATATCTGCATACATATCAAGGAACTTTTTGTTTGGAATCTCCTTGAGCACCTCTTGTGTCACTTCGTCCACGACCTGAACGTAATAATCGTTCAACTTTTCGTGAAGCACAAATTTTGAAGAAGTGTGTGTTGGCTTTAACATATCGTTCATCGCATCAATCACTTTTTCTAGTGATTCTTTCGCTGGTTTACTCTGTACTGAAGCTTCGGCTTGAGTCGTTTGTTCTGGTTGGTTTTGGCTTTTAAGCACAGGCTCAGACTTTTGAAATACAGGAGAACTAATCGATTGCAGTTCCACCTTCATCGCCCCTTTTATTTTCTCTAAAATTTATATCGGATTAATCAAAAAATTGTTGAGGAAGAGTAAAGAAAGAAGTCCAGAAAAAAATTTTATTACAATTCTATGAAACTACTCAATCTTCTAATTATTTATTGTAAAATAGTTGCTTAGGAACATAAAAAATGTAGAAAAATGACCAATAATGTCTGCGGCATTTACATATAGCAATACATACTCTAAAAAATGAAAAATTGAAAACGAGAGGATTCTGGCAGTAATGAAACACCGACAATCGAAGCAACAACGAAAACGCAGCCAACAGCCTAACTCAACCGTTAAGCAAACGAAAGCCATGGAACAACCTCTACACAGAAACAGATACATAACTGGCCTGGATGGGCTCAGAGCCATCGCCGTACTTGCAGTTATCGCCTATCATCTGAATTTTGAATGGGCGGCAGGCGGTCTACTAGGGGTTACTGTCTTTTTTGTTTTATCAGGATATCTAATAACCGATCTATTAATCACTGAATATGTAACGACAAATTCTATTAACTTTAAAAACTTCTGGATCCGCCGAGCCCGAAGGTTATTGCCAGCCATGTTTACGATGCTTCTCGTCGTCGTCACATACGTAACCTTGTTCGAGCCATCCATGCTTGAAAAACTTGAAGAAGATACCGTTGCAGCCATTCTTTATGTAAGCAACTGGTGGTATATATTCCAAGATCTTTCGTATTTTGAAAGCTTTGGACCCCCTTCCCTACTAACCCACTTTTGGTCGTTAGCGGTGGAAGAACAATTTTATATCTTATGGCCTTTAGTCATTATCGTTCTATTAAAAATGAAAGTTCGTGAAGGTTCCCTGTTTTCTATGATGCTAGCAGGTGCACTTATCTCAGCAGCAGCTATGACACTCATGTACGAACCAGGTGCAGATCCGAGCCGTATCTATTACGGAACAGATACGCGCGTGTTCTCCCTTCTACTAGGAGCAAGTCTTGCTGTCATCTGGCCAAGCCGCAAACTGTCTAGTACTCTACCACCAGAAATTCGTTGGAAACTAGACTTTGTCGGACTATCCGCACTCGCTTTTATCTTTTACATGTTCGCAAGCACGGATCAATATCAAGACTTTCTCTACCAAGGTGGAATGGTCGCGATATCTGTTGCCGCTCTTTTAGTAGTAGCCGTTATGGTCCACCCATCAAGCAGACTCAACACTTGGTTAAGCTTTAAACCGTTACGCTGGGTCGGCATTCGTTCGTACGGAATCTATCTGTGGCACTTCCCAGTAATTGTTCTGACGAGCCCTCAATGGGGAGCGGATTCGCCAAGCTTTTTTAGAACGACATTTCAGATTGTACTCATCTTAGTCCTAGCTAACCTATCTTGGAAATACATCGAAAACCCGATCCGTAAAGGTGCGTTATCGAGATTCTGTCGAGTAGTGAAACGCGGTGAATGGAAACGTGAGCGGTCGTTTATCGGAAAGTTTGTGTTAACAGCTTGTATTCTAGGTCTTTTCATGTGCGTATCTGCAATCGGCTTCACGACAACTTCAGTAGCGTTAAGTAAAGGTAAAGTAATCTCTGCTATACAAGACAAAGTTGGCAATGAAGAGCCACCGCCAGAGAATACGGTGAGACCAGAACCGAAGCCTGATACGCCAAAAGAAGACGAAAAAACTGAAGAAAAGCCTTCTGAAGAAACACCAACTAATGATGAAGAAAAAGATGAAGAGAAACAACCTGTTCAAGATACACGCTCACTCTCTGTCATCGGTGACTCCGTCATGATTGATGTGATACCTCATATAGAGGAAGTATTTCCAAATGCAAAAGTGGACGCGAAGATTGGACGGCAGTTTAGAGAAGCTGAAGATCTTGTTCAGCAGAAGAAAAGCTCAGGCAGTTTAGGAGAGATTGTTGTTATCGAGCTTGGAGCGAACGGGCCACTATCTGAAAAGAGAATGCATAATTTAATTGAATTAATCGGTGATCGAGATATTTATATGATTACAGCGCGTGTTCCAAAGCCTTGGCAGCGGGAAGTGAATGAGACGATTTCTAATGTTGCTCAAGAGTACAAACACGTTAAAGTTGTAGACTGGTTTGAGATGAGTGAATCTCACCCAGAGTTCATCGGTAATGATGGTGTTCATTTAACACATACAGGTGCAAAAGAATATGCAGAGTTTTTGATTAAACATATTAAATAAAAAGTTAAAGCCAATCACCCCATGCAGAGGATGATTGGCTTTTTCAATCTAATCTTTCTTAATAAGTGGATCTTCTTTTCCGTTCGGAGCTGGAAACTCTCCTTTTGGAAGATCTTTTAAGTAATCCGTGAGTTCCGGTAAATAATAGGCTGAAATGGTGATTTCGTATTTAAGCTGATCCGTTACAGCATCAGGAGAAGCAACTTCAAGCTCATCCATTCCGGAGAACGTAATTCCTTCCACTACGATTACCCGTTTGAGTTCTTCAATCGTTTTGATGAACGTTTTAATACTTTTGAAGTCTTTAGATACGACTGACATTTCTGCTGTGATTTTCTTCACACCTTGTGGTAACACTTCTGGTTCAGCAGGTATTGTTGTTTCACTAGTTTCTACCGTATCATCTTCGTTCGAGATGTCATCTTCCACATCCGAGTTTGCCTCGGTACTAGTTTCTGCATTTTCCGTATCGGGTGTTTCTTCAGTTGTAGTATCATCAGTAGTCTCTTCTGCTACAACTTCGTCTTCCTCTGTTACATCATCATCGGTAAAGTCTACTGTTAGGATAAGACTATCTGATAAGACTTCGGCTTTCTCGAACTGCAACATCAGTTGATCAACGAGAGGTTTCACTGGAACTTCCTCTTGAAGAGCAAATGTATTTTCACTCGTTTGAGTAGTTACAGCCACAGAAGCACTTGCTTTATCTAAAATAACCTCTTGCTGTTTCATTTCTGCATCTACAGATTCTATTTTCTGATGAAGCGGTGTTAATAAACCGAAATAGCCGTAAACTCCACCAATTATTAAAATAAGAATGACACCTAATCCCACATATGTAAGAAGCTTTTTACTCTCCGTCATTCTCTTCACCTTTTAACTCAAGAATTTTGTCTTTCTCAAATTCAATTTTATATAAACTTCTATATCTAGGGAGATAATCTGCCATAGCTGTCATATCTTCTCCCTCATTAATCTCTTCAAAATTAGTTGTTTCCATTTTTTCAATAGATGCAGCAGCTAAATATGGAGAATTTGTTAATTCATATAAATAATTAGAAGTTTCAGCTAATGTATCAAACTGAGCTTCAACAAGGATTGTTCTCTTATCTTTATATTCATAATTGATAAAGTAACCACGTTCAGGAAGTAAAGCTACTAAATGCTGAAGTAGGTCTGTAGCAGCAATCTTTTTGTCTCGGATATAATCTATTTTTTCGGCTAGAGGCTCTGAACCTACTTGGGGAACAGCTTCTTGTTGTTTTTTTAACTGTTCTTGTACCAATAGCTTTTCTTGAGCTAAAATTCGTTCTTTCTCTTGCAGTTTCCCAGAATTCACATAATAATCAAGCCCTATCCATGTTGCGGAACCTAATAACAAGGTTACTGCAACAATGAATAGAATAGTAGTTTTTAATGATTTACTTTCTTTAACGGGTAAAAGGTTAATATCTACTAACATAGCTCCACCTCTTTTAGTCCCAGCCCTAAAACAACATCAAATTGAGGAGGAAGCAACTGATCAGATGGCTGAATGGTCAATACAGGTACATCTAACTTCGAAGATAACCGTTCTTGAATATATTTCAACTCTGGCAACTCCCCTGACAACACCACTCTAGTTATACCCTGTTTACCGTGATTAATCGTAAACTTGTAATAGTTTACGATGCGTTCAATCTCTACAAGCTTATCTTCTATCAATCCATGGATATAACCAGAATCACCTTGCCATTCTACTCTTTGTACCCCTGTAGAATGCTGTTTAAAGTCCCAACTCTTATAATCTGTCTCCATTTTTAAATGGTTAAAGAAATAAGGTTTATGGTGATGAAAAATACTCAGTTGAACAGCTGGGATATCAAACTGTAGACAAAGGGTATGATCTTTTTCAGAAACCAGATCTTTCATAAAAATAAGGCGATACAAGGAGACACATGAGGCATCCGCTACCACAGGCTTTAACTTCGCATCAGTAAGCAATGTTGAATAATCATTTACCATTTTTTCTGAAGCTGCAAATAGCAAAATCTCTCGCTTCTCTTCATCACCTTCAAGTAAAACATAATCAAAAACAGGGTCTTCAAAAGGTAAATGTATGGTATTACCTAGTTCCATGTACAGATAACCTTTAATTTCTTCATCTTTTTGATTAATAGGCACTTGATGCTTACGAATGACGAGTTTGCTGTCAGGAATCAAGAATTGTACCTCCCGGCCTTTCAACCCCCATTCTGCTACACACTCTTCAAGAATGGTTAAGAGAGTTTCTCGATCTACAATGATCCCATCGTGAATTAGTCCTTCAGGAAGATAACGTTCACCAGAGCTTTTTACATCAAGGTCTTCTGGATGACGGTAATCCAAATAACGGATGACGTGGTCTTGAAGTATTAAATTAATTCTTCTTTTGTTAAATAGATTTAGACCAAACAACCCCATGGAAATCACCTCAATATGTCTAATACATTTAATAAATCATAAATCAATATGAATTTCTTTCACGATGCCTTCATTGTTGAAGCCACCGTGAAAAAAATCATAAGTCATTAGTGAATCCCCTCTGCTAGAGGAGGGGATTCACTTTTCGTGTTATGGTGCTTTAATTTCTGATACTGCTGATCTATCTAATTTATCAGGAGTTGTTTCTTTTATTTCTTTTTCTTTTCCAACTAAGACAACTTTGTAAGTAAAGGTTGAAGCAGTTTTTGTAACATCTACTTTACTTTTAGCAAGGTCATAAGAATTTGTTTTGGTATCAGGATCAACCATAGTATCTATTAATTTTTCGTCATATAATTTTTTTAAAGTTAAAGATTCTGCTCCATCATCTAACGCAGTACCATTCGCATTTCCAGTTGCCCACATTTTTGCTGCGTTAACCATCTGTTGAGCATTTGCCGCGTGCGCATCTCTCTTAGAGTTGTCTAAAATGCCACCAATACTTACTACAGCGATTGCTGCAATGATACCTAAGATAACCACAACTACTAGTAACTCGATTAAAGTTAAACCTTTCTCATTTTTTAAATGCTTCTTTAATAGTTTGTTCAACATCTTATTAATCCCCTTTACATGTTTAATTTGTGCTTTTATCCAACATTTTTATAAATCTCAAACATAGGCACCATTACTGAAATAACTATTGTTCCTACGACTGATGCCAAGAAAACAATCATTAATGGTTCAATCATTGCTTTCAATCGATCCGTCCCTGTTTCTACTTCTTTTTCATAAAATTCCGCCACTTTTGCAAGCATTTCATCGAGAGAACCCGTTTCTTCGCCGATGGAAATCATCTGAGTCACTAAAGGTGGAAATATCCAATGCCTCTTCATCGGTTCTGTTAACCGTTGACCGGTTTCTAGTGAACTTCTCGATTCGCGAATTACTTTTGCCACGACTTCATTTTCAACCACTTTTTCCACAATCGATAGAGATTGCAGAATAGGTACAGAGCTTGAGAAGAGAGAGCTAAGTGTTCTGGTCATCCTCGCTAATGCTGACTTTTGAAGGAGTTTACCGAATACAGGTATCTTTAAAATTACGTAATCAAAGTAATAGCGACTGGATTTATTTTTTCGGATAACTAAGAGTGACACATAGAGTAGTACTACAATAGTAATTAAAAGCCACCAATACTCTTGCATAAAATTACTAGCACTTAAGACAAACTTTGTGATGGCGGGTAATTCTCCACCTGCTTCTTGCAGCATAGTTGCAAACGTTGGCACAACCTTGGCAAGTAAGAAGATTACGACAAACACTGCAACCACTCCGACAATCATCGGATACATCATCGCTGAAATGATTTTTTGCTTCGTATAATGTTGCTTTTCAAAGTAAGTAGCCAGCTGGTCGAGAGTATCGTCCAAACTACCTCCTGCTTCTCCTGCTGACACCATGTTGATGACCATAGGAGGAAAAACATTTCGGTGTCGGCTCATGGCACTAGAGAGTGGATTTCCTTGACGAAGCTCTTCTTCCACATCTGCTAACACCTTTTGCAACGCTTTACTTTCTGTCTGAGCAGCCATGATAGTTGTCGAGTCAACAACGGATACACCCGCTCGTAACAATGTTGCAAACTGCCTTAAAAAAATGACAAACTGCTGAGATTTCACTGGACTGCCTAAAGAAATTTCTTTATTAAACAGCGTTTGCTTCATCTCTTGCACTTCGGTGACTGCGATTCCTTTTTCTTTTAGCTTTAGAACCGCTTCACGCTTGGATAGTCCAAGAACGGATCCTGTACGTTTTTTCCCGCTCTTATCACGGCCTACATAACTAAATTGTGCCATCTCATCCCCCTTTCTCCAGGAGATATGGCTCCACGAACTCTCTTGAAACTTCGTTGCGCTCAAGAGCTTCCTTGGCAGACATCTCAAACGTATGCATCCCAGCGTTCTTGCTCGTTTGCATCACACTATGAATCTGGTGAATCTTTTCATTACGGATCAAGTTTGCTACAGCAGGTGTGTTGACTAATACCTCTGTAATGGCTCTTCTTCCTTTACCATCATTGGTAGGAAGAAGTCGCTGCGACATGACACCGACTAATACGGAGGCTAACTGGATTCGAATCTGCCCTTGTTGTTCCGGTGGAAACACATCGACGATTCGATCGATCGTTGAAGATGCGTTTGTCGTATGTAGTGTGCCTAGAACAAGGTGACCCGTTTCTGCTGCCGTAATAGCGGTCGCAATGGTTTCCAAATCCCGCATTTCCCCGAGCAGAATCACATCAGGGTCTTGACGGAGTGCTGCACGAAGACCGTTTGCAAAATTGTTCGTATCAAACCCAATTTCACGCTGGTCGATCACGCACGTTCGATGTTTGTGCAGGTACTCGATCGGGTCCTCTAACGTAATTATGTGCCGGCTCATCGTCCGGTTCATAAAATCGATCATCGAGGCAAGAGTCGTAGACTTACCACTTCCTGTTGGGCCGGTAACGAGCACGAGTCCTTGATGTTTCCCCGCCATCTTTCGCACACTTTCAGGAAGCATTAAATCTTCCATACTAGGAATTGACGTCGGAATGATTCGAAAAGCAAGACTCACACAAGACCGCTGACGATAAGCGTTTACCCTAAAACGCGACAATCCTTGGATCCCATACGAGATATCAATTTCTCCCGCTTCTTCAAAATCCGGATAATACTTTTCATCAATGACTATCTGTGAAATTTTCTCTGTATCCTCTGGCTTTAACGTTTCACTTCCGTATCGTTTCAATCCACCGTTGATACGAAAAACAGGCGGCATTCCAACAGACAGGTGAACATCTGATGCTTTTAATTGAAAGGCTGCTCTCAGCCATTGTTCCAGCTTTTCTTTCATGTCAGCACCTACTCGTTGATGGCTACACGCAAGACTTCTTCAGTCGTCGTTAAGCCTTGTTTCACTTTCAGAAACCCATCATCGATCAAAAAGATGGTTCCGTTTTTCATTGCATAGTCACGCAATTCTACAATCGGTCTGTTGTTCATAATAAGCTGACGAATGTGCTCGTCCACAACTAAAACTTCATGAAGAGCAATCCTGCCTTTATATCCCGTACTGTTGCACATCCCACAGCCTTTTCCTCGCGAAACAGCTTCAATCTTGATACCGCGTTTAGCGAAGATTTCTTTTTCTCGTTCTGTGGCTTTAAACGTTTGTTTACAATCACGGCATACTCTTCTAACCAATCGCTGAGCGATAACCCCAGATAGCGATGCGGCAACTAAGAACGGTTCAACCCCCATATCAGTTAGACGAGCAATTGTACCAATCGAATCATTCGTATGAAGTGTGCTTAATACTAAGTGACCCGTTAGAGACGCACGAACTGCAATTTCTGCCGTTTCTGTATCACGGATTTCCCCAATCATGACGATGTCAGGATCTTGTCGGAGAATCGAGCGCAAACCGCTTGCAAACGTAAGACCGACCGAAGAATTCACTTGAATCTGGTTGATCCCAGCTAACTGATATTCAACGGGATCCTCAATCGTTACTAGGTTCACTTCTTCAGTGTTCAATTTGTTTAATGCCGCATACAGAGTAGATGATTTACCTGATCCTGTTGGACCCGTAATTAAGATGATTCCGTTCGGCTGTTTAATCAGATTTGTAAACCGTTGCATGTTCAGCTTATTAAAACCTAAATTTTCTAGATGATTTAATGAACTTCCGAGATCTAGAATACGCAGAACAATCTTTTCACCATAGATGGCAGGCAATGTAGACACACGAAGATCTACAGGATGCATATCAAGCGTCATCTTAATTCTGCCATCTTGAGGCAGTCGGCTTTCGGTTATGTTCAGGTTCGCCATAATCTTAATACGAGCCGTCAGCATATTCTGCATATGCTTTGGTAGACTTCGTTCCGTTTTTAGCATGCCGTCAATACGATAACGCACGACCAGCTTTGTCTCATGTGGGTCAAAATGAATATCACTCGCTTTTTGCTGAACTCCTTGTTGGATAATCTGGTTTACGAGTTTAACGATCGGTGAATCTTCCTCTGTCATTCGGCTGTCATCACTCAACGACGCACCTTGTGGCAGTAGGTCAAGAAACTCGTCCATAGAATCATCGATATCATAGTACTTGTTATGAGCACGTATGATATCGTCTTTTGCTGATATCGCACGTTCTATTTGAAAACCTGTTGTCAATCGCAGATCATCAATAACGGTAAAATCCATAGGATCTGCCATCGCTACAAAGAGCTTGTCTGCTTCTTTTTTCACCGGCATGAGAAAATGTCTTCTTGCAAACTCTCTAGGAACAATAGCTACTGCTTGTTCATCAATCGGATAGCGATACAAGCTTAAGTGCGGTATGCCAAGTTGAAATTCAAGTACCTCGATAAGCTGCTGTTCAGTCAGCAAACCTTTTTCGATAAGAGCATCACCCAGCTTTTGGTTGCTACGTTTTTCTTTTAATGTTTGCTGAAGAACATCTTCTGAAATCAAGCCAGACTCTACTAATAGATCACCAAGGCGTTTTTTTTGAACGATCAATTTTTATCACCATCGCTCTCTTTACCAGGATTACTAGGATTTGTTTCTTTTTCTGGAACAGGCTTTGATGTAGTTGGCTTATCCGAAGGGTCAGTGCCCGGAATACCTGGCATTACAGGTACATATGGGTTCATCGGATTATTCGGATCTGGATAATACGGGAAAGGATACGGATAAGGTGTTCCAGGTGTACCCTCTTCTGGTGTTGTTTCAGGCGTCTTCTCTTCCTCTACTGGATAGCCTCTCTCCTCTATACGATGTCGAGGTGGATAAAAGTCTTCTGCTAGCTTTTCCGAAGCCACTTCCTCACCACCAGAACTAAACGATTTCCGATAGACCGTTGCCAGATAACCTTCCCTTCCACCACTTACGGTAACTGCACTCAAAATTGATGCCAGCTGGTCATTAAAATGAATAATGGTCTTTGGTTCAAATACTTGCTTGTCCACTTTGACGGTATATGTATAAGGAAGTGGTACCCCTACAATTGAAACGCTTAAATTGTTTCCATCCATTATAAAGTTGAACTTATATGACGAAGCGTTTGTATTCTTAAAAGCTAGATCCATGTCTTGAGGTTTAACGAGTGCTTCATATCCTAGTGACGAATAATCAGGCAGCTCTCTTGATGTATGACGTTCGATAATGCTGAAGTTTGTCTTTTGTATCGCTCCATAAATGCCACTAGCCAACACGTTAAGATCAATCGAATCTTGTGCGGTCATGTCTACTTCTTCTAGAGCGCCTATTAATGAGAAAACTTCTCCTGGTTTCAACTCATAATTTTCTAAACCCTCTACCCAATCTTCCAAAAGAACATGCTCTCCTGGAAGTTTAATCGTGCTTTCACTCACCACTTCTTCTGCTTGTCCGAACGTAGTGAGAAATTCGTTGATCGGAACTTCAAGTTCAGCTGTTTGTAAGGTAGAGCCAACCTTTTTCAGGTGTGCATGTAACATCTCTTCATCCAATAACTCTGTAAGTCCACTAACTTGAAGTTGTTGTATCGATTGTTCAACCGTTTCTTTGTTTACATTTACTAATAGTGGTGATGAAGTGCCAGAAAGGTTCTTCAGACTATCTTCAACCTGAAACTGCCATACATCACTAGGCAATTGAACTCTTTTTTCGTTGTAAACCAAAATTACGGGATAGTCGTTCTGCCACTGTGATACTTTTTCATTTACAAGTGGTAATGCTTCAGATTTTGCAACATTTTCTAAAGGCACAGAAGCTAACGCAACCCCCGTACCATACTTTTCTTCTTCGAAAATATTAGAGTATACCTTTGTCCCTAAGTAACTAAACAAGAAAAGAAAAAGAGCTGCAAGGCTAAGGGATGCAAAGATCACAAGAAAATTTTTAGGATTGAATTCTCTTTTAGCCATCGCTTTCTCTTTAGCCCACAACGTTCATGGAAAGTTCCGCTAGAACGGCTGGTCCTTTCTCTTGAGCTTTCCGTACATCCTCTTTATTTAGAGTGGTTCCGTTCGGAAATAAAAGCTCACCGTTTCTCTCAAAAATATCTTTTGTTGTCGTTCGTCCAGTCAATAATTTCAGTTGCTTTTCTTGGAACTCAGATAGCTCGTTTGTTTCAACAGATACAGCTACCTCATCTTCTACTTCAACAACGCCACCTAATAAAGACTCAGCTTTATCTAAAAAGTTCAACTGTGCTTCTTCTTTAATAACAATCAAATCACGTCCATAAGTGATAAGCTGTTCGGATGAAAGGATTACTTTCTTTGAACGTAGTGACAATTCCAGACCTAGAATGGCTCCCGTGTCTTCGTTGATAAAGAACTCGGTCGCTTCTCCGATCAGTTGACCTTTACGATCAATCAACTTAGCTCCAACGACATTAATTTTCTTTTGTACAAGTTCATTGGCAATTGGAATCTCTGTTAAGTCAAAGATTGATGTACTGTCTTCAATCATGACTGCAAACTCTCCAACACCTACGATTTTCTTAAAAGGAACCGCACGTACGCTGATCTGCCAGTCTGCATGTTCAACGGTTAGGAAATCAACCATACCTTCTTTTGGATTAACGACCAATGACTTTACATGTCCTACTTCTGCTCCGTCTGCAATACTGATAATAGGCAGTCCAACAAATTGATTACTCTTTTTCATATTACTCACCCAGTCCTTTATGTTTTAAATAATTATGTTATTTGTTCATTTCTTTGTATCTTTGAAGCTCTTCTACAATCACAGGGTAATGGCTTAGCTTTTCTTCCATTGACTCAATCAATGGATTGACGTTACTTAAATCACTAGACTTCATATAAGAATCAAGCAACAGTTTCGAAAACAGATAGAAGTCTTTATCTGATAGTTTTTGATTCACTAACGTGACGAGCATTTCTTGATAAGAGCTATGATCATCTGTTTCTTCGTACGAAAACAAAGTGCTTAGAAGCATATCCTGTAAGTCATCACTCATTTCAGGAGTACTTTTCTCAACTATATTGTGTAAAGGTTGCACTGTATCCTCTACTTCTATCTCTTGAATCGTATCTAACAATTGATACTCATCTTGTTCTTCAATAAAATCAACTACTTCAACACTTTCGATCATTTCAGTTACTTCTTCCATAGGTGTTTCAATCTGTGTTTTAACTTGGATAGGCTCTTCCGATGTGATTTCAATTTCGATGATAGAATTTCCCATAATGTAGGTTTCTTCGGTGTTATTTTCTTCTTCACTTGTAGTAGGTATCTCTTCTAATATCTCCTCAGCAACTAATTCCTCAGCCGACTCGTTTTTCTCAGACTCATAATCTTTATCATGAGATAATTCTTCTTCCGTGCCTACAGCTACTTCATGTAAAGGCGTTGCTTGAGGAAATTCTTCTACCACATCTACCACATCCAGCTCTTCTAATAAGGCGGATCGTTGTGAAAGAATCTCCTTATCCTCTATATCGGTAGGATCTGGTGGATTCGTTACCTCTTCTTCAGAAATTTCTCTTGTTTCTGATAAAAAAACTAATTCGTCCTCTGTTAACTCTGCCAATTGATGATCTTCGGTTAACTTCTGGACCGAATTAATGTTTTCTAAAATACTTTCGTCCTCTGAAATACGCTCAATATTCTCCAGATCTAACAGTTCAATTGAATCAATATCATTAACCTGTTGTACTTCTTTACTTTCTATAGATTGATTAACTATAGAGACTTCATTATATAATTCTTCATTATTCTGTAAATCGTCGATAGTTAATTCACTCTTAGGTAGAATCTCTCTACCCGTTAATTCAATCTCATTAAAATTTTCATCTGCTTTTTCAGAGGTTGATTTTTCTTCTGTAAACGAAAGCACAATCTCTGTTTGTCCTGTTGTAGCCATAAAGTTCACTCGCTTATCAGCAAGATAAGCAGCTATAAATGAAATGGCTGTGATGGCCGCAAGTGCTAAACCAAGTGATAGAGTATCTAGAATAAATAAGCCACCTAACGCTAATAAGAACGCTATTCCAAGTAAGCTCATCTTCAATTTAATAGGAACATTTGGCGGGTAAAAATACAATAAAGAACCAACCAATATTGTCGATATTAATAGAACAATAAATTGTATCAAAGTCCTCTCCCCAATTCCAAGATTAGCTAATTAAACCTATAATACTACAAAATTACTAAAAAACATCCAATAATATCAAACTTTTGTAAAAAATATTGTATAATCATTTTAATACGTAATCATAAATAGTTCTTTTTACCTAAAAAATATCCAGAGGATGTGTGCAATGCTTTCAGAAAAAGGTTTTTCTCTTATAGAAGTTCTCATTTCACTTATGATCCTCTCTGTTTCCGTCATCGGCATATCACAGTTTTTTCACCAAGCGAACCAAATATCAACAGGTAACAATAATAAATTAGTAGCGACCAACCTAGCTAGAATGACTTTGGAGCGACTACAAAATGACTACGAAGCCTATGAGATCAAAGTATCGCCATCAATCTATGAGAAATCGAAATGCACTTCATCAGAATGTAGAGATATTTATGAGACTTTAATCAATAACACCAAATACGAGACGAAAATTACCGTAAAGCCACAAGTCGGAGAAGAAAACTCTATTCAACTACTTCCGGTTAAGGTAACCATTCAATATACCAATAATAAAAAGTTAGCAACTACTTCAGTAGAAGGGTATGTAAAAGATGTTAAATAAAGTGTCGAACCAAAATGGACTTACTTTGATTGAGTCGCTCCTTTCTGTTGTGCTTTTTTCTATTATCGGTACAGTTATCTACTTTGTTTTACTAAGTGGCATAAATACGGAGAAAAAAATTTATAACGAAACATTACTTCGCGATGAAGCAGATCTCGTTATGGCACAGATCATTGATATAATCTACACAGCACCAGCTTCAAAAGTAAAGGATGCATCAACAGGCAGACAAAATGTATTAGTCTATGAAGTAAACAAGAACACAATAAAAACGGTCGGTTTTATTGACAATGTACCTGTTATAAATGGGCAAAACATCAGTTCTAAAGAATTTGACTTTAATGGATCATCAATTGCTAAAGTTGGCAAAAGCGTCAAAATTATATTAAACGTAAAAAGCAATAAAAATGAGAATGCAAAACCTTTAACATTACAAAGTCAATTTGGGCTCTTGGAGGAGTAGGAATGAAGAATCTCTTAACTGAAAAAGGGAATACGCTCATCATTGTATTATTAATGATTGTCATTTTTACGGTAGCTGGACTGTCACTAATTTCTACTACGTTTAACGGTGTTAAAAAAACAGATGCTCGTGAAACACAAATACAGTCTGTAGAATTAGCTGAGAAAGGTATTGACTACTTAACCACTCTTCTTGAGTCCAAATCACAACTTTTGGCAGGCTTGCCTTCAAAAGATTTTAATCTATCATTAAAAAACATAATTAAAAACTATGAAGTAACAAATGCAAATGATGAGTTTCCAACCACTGCGACTCTTCCATCCGATAACGGAATATTAAAGGTTAAAATTTATAATGTGAAAAAGGTTACGGCTGATCCTGATGACTTGAGTCAGACCATGACCCTACATAGCCAAGCGACTGTTAACGGTAAAACTAAAACAATAATCTCCAACATTCACCTTGGTGCTAAACAAACACCTGAAGCGTTAAATTATGCACTTGGTGCCTATAACCCTTGTAAAGGCAGAATTGGCTGTACAGCCCGGGATGATGATGGAAATATGTTTTTACATGGAGGAGTTGCCATTAAAGGGGACCTTTATGTAGAAAGGAATCTAATTACGAAGAACAAGGGAATCGTAGGTACAGACTATGATTGGATTACATCAGACTTACCAAGTGTTGAAGGTGAAAATGGTAAGAAAGCTCATCTAATTCTTCCCGGAAGTTTGTATAAAATGACTTCAGATTCAAGATACAGTGATCATATACTGCAAAAAAACTTTAACAACAATGTGGCTTATCAAAAAATTAACAAAGAAAGTGTCGGGAGTGCCTTTACCTCATTTAACGAAATAAATAAGGATTACGTGCCTATCGTTGACTCGCGGGCTCCAAGCTTTGCTCCAATTGATATTGATGGACAAAAAGCCCAATACTACTTCCCCGAAGTGAAAATTGGGGTTACAAAGCTTAACGATGGAAATTTTAATAACAATGCAAACCAGGAGAATATTAGAAGAAACTACGAATCTTCTAACATTGCTGTTGCTACACATCAAGATATAAAAATTCATGGTAGTCATACATTTAAAAGCTTTAGTACCCGCCTATATTCTCCAGATCGAAAAGTAAACATTACTAGTGCAACAGCAGGAAGATTTGGTCCAAGCCAATTAACGTTTAAACAAGGGGCATACTTTGGAGGGGACGTTACAATTGGAGACACAGATATCAACCATTACAGCTACGGAGAGTATAATCAATTTGAAATTGACGGACCTATCTTTATAGATGGCGATCTAACCATATGGGGAGCCAACGTTAAGTTTAATTCAACCATTTATGTTACTGGGAAAACGACCATCCGTTACTCCCGCTTGCAGGGAATTATGAACAATAACATTGAAAAGTCACTTGTACTCTTTGGCAAAGATTCCATTCAAATATCAAATAACAACGTTTACGGTGACAATGCGAATATCATTCGTGGATTCTTCTATTCAGAAAATCTAATGGAGATTTATGGAGTTGGATCGAATGTAGAAATTCAAGGTGGAGTCTTTGGTCGAAAGGTGGTTTTAAACGCAACAAGAGGAAAAGTAAAACCCATCAACGGCAGGTTAAACACCTATGATTTTGAATCAGGTCAAAGTCAAATGTCTCCATCCAAATCACGCTTAAAAATTATATATAACCCGGAGTTGATTAAGAATCCTCCAGAAGGGTTACCAGTCGTTAAGGATTTGTCTGTTACTCAGATAGATAGACTATTACAATGATCAGCCTCCTACGGGAGGTTTTTTCTTTTTAAGAAAGGATTATGTTTTAACTCCCTATAAGATAAATATTAATGATTAGATGCCAAGAAATGACTATAACATAAACAAGCAAAGCTAGTAGTAACAGCACTTGCACTCTTCTCTTTAGAGGTATAAATCCAATAGCTATAATTAAGTACGAAAAGAAAAATTTTACTAGAAGAAAAATAACGGGGTCTTGTTCATATAAGCCTCGCATTAATGGATTAAGCTCTTTGCCACCCTTTTGAAGAAGCTGATGAGTAAATAAAGCATCCGCAGCATTTAAAATACCCAAACACAAACATATCCACAAATGCTTTTGTATCCGTATCACTCGATCCATTCCTACTCTCCTCCTCTTCTATTGAAGTATACCCATAATGAGAGAGAAAGTTTACTAGAAATGTGTTGCAAAAAGCGACAAGATCGTTAAAAAGGAAAAGACCTCTTTATAAGAGATCTTTTCACAGTTTTAAATCTATTCTGCTACCCAGGTGAGGCTGAACGGATTGCTCTAACATCTTCATAATATTGATATTGTTTTGTTCAGCGGTGTTCATCGTCATCTTCATCACAGATATGTTGGCTTGTTGTTTGACTTGTGAATGGTTCATCATGATGGATAGAGCGGCAATGTCCATGTGTTCACCAGCTTTCATTTCTCATTTAATTTAAATATCGGTTTAATGTTTGTTTATGCATGAGTGATGTTGTTTATTTTATCTGATGAGGAGAATATAAAAAGCCACCGAATTAGACTAGACTGACATAATCATTTGGAACACTAATAAAACACCTGTTAGACTGCCATACTACCCTCATTTAACTAGAATTAAACTTCACGTATTGGAATACTTCAGGTTTTAGATTTGAATGGAAAGATTCAATTACAGCGTTATCCCAACAATTTCCCCTTGTGGACATACTGTTAATTAATTTACTTTCTTGTATCAACTGCTGATACACATAAGATGTATACACACTTCCTTGATCACTGAGTTTCCTCGTGATTCTAATTCAGCTTTTAAAGTATCTGTCACCAGAGGAGTTTGTTGATGCGTATAGAGCTTGTACGCCACAATTTGATTATTGAACAGATTAATGGTTGAAAGATACATTTTTCATTGGGCAAAACGGCTGAAAAATGTCTCTGTAAAAGAATAGGTGCGACAATGATAGCTTGTACTTGAGATTTCCATTTTCTCTTTGGCTTTACACGGCGCTGTAAATGATGCTTTTGCAGAATACGTTGCACAGAATTGCAATTCAAACTCATTTGATATCGACATTTAGTAGATGCTTAATTTTCCGATGACCTTAACGGTATTTCACAAGCCACACATTAATAATCACATGCCATGAGATTACGATAAAATATATAAGCAAAGCAGTGTTTAGCAGAACCAGTACTCTTCTTTTTAAAAGGATAACCCTATACCAAAAAGAATTTAACGAGGAGAAAGATGACTGGATCGTATTCATACAGACTGCGCATTAAAGGGTTGAGCTCACTTCCGCCTTTTTGCAGCAGCTGTTGAGTGAACAAAGCATCTGCTGCATTTGAAATACCTAAACACAAACAAATTCATAGATGCTTTTGTATTCGAAATAATCTGTTCACCCCTCTCTCTAAACAAAAATTTTGTTTGTCAACAAACATCACAGGGGGTATCATTGTAAAAATTAAAACCTTAAATGCTATGATTTTTTACAAATGACATCGATACCAAGAGATAACATCATCTAATCCCCTTTCAAGATCAATACTTGCTGCCCATCCTAATTCCTTTTGTATTTTTCTTGAGTCGACGGCATATCGAAAGTCATGTCCAAGTCGGTCGTCAACATGTTTTATTAAATTTTGAGAAATATTTAGTTTTTTTAGTATGATTTGAGCAATTTCATTATTCGACTTTTCATTATTTCCACCAATATTATATATTGAACCTGAAGTGCCATTATGAATCACCATATCAATAGCTGAGCAATGGTCAATAACGTGGAGCCAATCTCTTATGTTTTCTCCATTCCCATATATAGGAATAACTTCATTTTTCAAGGCTTTGCTAATTAGTTTAGGTATTAATTTTTCTGTATATTGAAAAGGACCATAGTTATTAGAACATCTTGTAATATTAATATCCAAATTAAATGTCTCATGATATGCTCTAACAATTAAATCTGCACTAGCTTTGCTTGCTGAATAAGGACTGTTCGGAGCTAGTGGCGTTTCTTCTGTAAAATAACCTTCGTTATCAAGCGAACCGTAAACTTCGTCAGTTGAAATTTGAATAAATTTTTTTATTTTGTTTTCTTTTGCTGCTTCTAAAAGAATTTGAACTCCCTGCACATTGCTTTTTATGAAAATTCCAGGATTTTCAATACTTCTATCTACGTGAGACTCTGCTGCAAAATTTACGATTACATCTATATCATATGTTTTGATAACATAATCTACTAATTGCTGATTATTTATATCTCCTTTAACAAACTTATAATTCAGTGAATCTTTTACCGTTAATAAATTGTTAAGATTTCCAGCATAGGTCAATAAATCGTAATTAACAACATTATATTTTTCTTCATATTTCGATAATATATATTTTATGAAGTTGCTCCCTATAAAGCCTGCTCCACCGGTTACTAATAAATTCATTCTCATTCTCCTGCTGATTAGTTTCCATTCTACCCCAACTTATAAAAAACATCCGTACGGTTAGCCAGTTCTATTAAATATTGCCCATATTGGTTGTTTTTAATAGGTTCAGCTAGTTTTAACAATTGCTCTTTAGTAATATTTCCTCTCACATATGCAATTTCTTCTAAACAAGCCACTTTTAAGCTTTGTCTTTTTTCAATCGTTTCTATAAAATGAGAAGCCTCCAGCAATGATTCGTGTGTACCAGAATCCAGCCAAGAAAATCCTCGGCCCAAAACTTCAACATATAAAGTATTCATTTCAAGGTACTTCTGATTAATATCAGTAATCTCTAATTCTCCTCTTGATGAAGGCTTTAGACTTTTTGCTATTTGGATAACATGATTATCATAAAAATATAAACCTGTAACGGCATAATTGGATTTTGGTGACCCAGGTTTTTCTTCAATGGAAACCGCTTGTCTTTCTTCATTAAACTCTATAACCCCAAATCGCTCTGGATTTTTTACATAGTAACCAAAGAGAGTAGCTCCTTCTTTTCGGCTAATTGCCTTTTCTAACCGTTGCGTCAAACCAGGACCATAAAATAAATTATCCCCTAATATAAGAGCAACATTATCATTGCCAATAAATTTTTCACCAATAATAAACGCTTGAGCAATCCCGTCTGGCGAATGTTGTTCTGCATATGAAATAGACAATCCGATCGTTGATCCATCTCCAAGTAGTGCTTTGAAAAGCGGTGTATCTTGCGGCGTTGAAATTAATAAAATCTCATTTATTCCCGCAAGCATTAATACAGAAAGCGGGTAGTAAATCATTGGTTTATCATAAATAGGTAGTAATTGTTTGGATATTGTTTTTGTTAAGGGATATAACCTTGAACCCGTACCACCTGCTAATATAATACCCTTCATAATAATTTGCCCCTAAGTTGATTAGAATTATTTAATTTGAATACTTTTTCTTCTTTTGCAAGGAGATCTTTTTTTCTATTTTTAATTTTTTTTACAGGTATACCAGCATAAATTCCCCATGGTTCGACATCCTGTTTAACTAAACTGTGGGCTCCTATTGCAACCCCTTCACCAACAACAACATTTGGAAGAATAGTAGAATTCGTTCCAACTACTACATGTTTATTTAGGATAACTTCACCCTTTTGAACATTGGAAAATTCAGCCGGCACTGTAGGATTAGTCAAACTTAATCCTGAAAAATCATCAGTTACACTATAGATGACAACCCGCGAAGAAAGATTGGTAAAATCCTTTAACACAACTCCCCCGCTTCCATAGATTGCAGAATAAGCTGCTATATGTATATAAGAACCAATTTCTATATCCTTTTCTCCACCAGATAAAATGCAAAAATCGTCAATTCTTACATGGTCTCCAATGGAGATTGAGGAAGGATTGTAAATACTGCTTTTTCTGCTTATTTTTACACTTTCACCTATAGCTTTAAACCCGAAATTTTGTAGTTCCTCTTTGGAATAAAAAGACAATATTAAAACTCCTCTATTATCTAATTGCGAAAATAATCGTCTTATAGCACATACTCGCTTACTATTTTAATTTCTTTAATTTTATGGCATATAAAAGTAACTTCTTCTTCGGTTAATGTTCCATAAAGAGGCAGAACTAAAACTTTGTTAGCAATCTCCCTTGCAACTGATAATCCCTTTGCAGAAACTAAGTCCTGGTAGCAAGAAAAATCACTGCATAAAGGGTAAAAATATTTACGTGTCTGAATATTGTGCAAAGCTAATTCCTCTTGCAACCTATTTCTGTCTATTCCAAAACTCTCTTCAACTAAAATAGGAAAATAAGAATGGTTTTGTTTTACTTCAATTCTATCCTCAATATATTTAATTCCATTTATCTGATTTAGCTGTGATTTATAGAAATTAACTACGCGTTCCCTTTTTTTTATCTCTTCATTAATATGTTTAAGATTTACCAGACCCATTGCCGCTTGAAATTCGTTCATTTTCGCATTTGTTCCAACAATCTCTATATTCTCCGGATCCATATAACCAAAGTTTTTTAATAAGTTGAGCTTCCTTTGCAGCTCTTTTCCGTTATAGCTAAGAAGTCCACCTTCAATTGAATGAAAAACTTTTGTTGCATGAAAACTGAACATAGAAATATCACCAAAGGCACCAATCGGAATATTATTGAGCTGCACACCAAAAGCATGGGCTGCATCATATATAACTTTCAACTGGTGCTTTTGGGCAATTTCATTAATTTTATATACATCACATGGAAAACCAAATACATGAACAGGCAAAATGGCTATTGTTTGATCAGTTACTAACTCTTCAATTTTGTTTACATCAATATTAAAGGTAGAAGGTTCAATGTCACAGAAAACCGGTTTATTACCCGTCCTTACAATAGCATGAACAGTTGCAGCAAAAGTAAAAGGGGTTGTAATAATCTCTCCCTTTACCCCTATAGACTGTAGAGCAGATTCAAGTGCGAGTGTTCCATTAGTGTAAAGTGTAGCCTCTTCCCCTCCCAATAAATCTTTGAGTTTATTCTCCAAGGAATTATGCAAGGGACCATTATTGGTAAGCCAAGCGTTATTCCATATCTCTTTTATTTGAGCAACGTATTCCTCCATAGGAGGTAAAAAAGGCTTTGTTACCAATATCGGTTTAGTTGATTCTTTCATATCCACCGACTCCAAAAAATGTATTATTGAGGTTATTAAATAAATACTTTGTCCAAACTTTTTTTCAACTCACTATTTGTCAAATTAGATAGCAGTTTTTGCTGATTTTCATCATCACCAACTGTTCGGCTAACAATATGTTTGAAATTCATATTCTCATTCATAATTTCTGAAATGCGGTGAACACAATAATTCTTTTCGTATAAATAACGATTTACTGGAGAGCTATCTTTTAAATATACTTTTTTATTTAAAGCTAATAATAAAAAGATGTTTCCCGCTGCTTGCTGCCTATTATGATTCATAAAAGCCACATCTATTTCTTTGAGCAAGTTGATATATTTCTCCTCTTCCATAAATTGTGTAAGCGGTATAAATTTATCTCCAAGCAGTACTTTACCTTTTTCAATTATTTTTTTTATGTAAAAAGGATTTCCGTATGATAACGGTACTAAAACTTTAAAATTTTCTTGATGATACGTAGAAAG
The DNA here is from genome assembly GCF_015903855.1 of Fictibacillus sp. 18YEL24. Taxonomy (GTDB): domain Bacteria; phylum Bacillota; class Bacilli; order Bacillales; family Fictibacillaceae; genus Fictibacillus; species Fictibacillus phosphorivorans_C. The sequence continues at coordinate 655,656 of NZ_JACZDT010000002.1, read as the reverse complement.
GAGTTCCATGATTTCCACATGATTATTGGATGGATCTCCTGAATTTCCGATCATAAATGTATAATGGTCATTGTTTGCAGTCGACTCTTTCATTGTAATTTGAGATGATATATCCGTTTTATTGATTGGTAAGGGATACATAAACTCTTTCATTAAAGCTGCTGTTAAATAGTGCTTTCTTATTAATTCATAATCTTGTTCCAGCCAAGTTAAAATATAATCTACTTTTCTAATCGCCTTTTTTCTATTCACAAGATATCCAGGGTTACTATTATTATAAAAACCTAGTTCAAGGGTTCTAGAGTCATATAATTCATAGGGGATATAATTGTATATATCTCCTCCCCATACAGCCCAATGGATGATTCCTTCTATAGCAGTCTCCGCAATTAAATCACAAAAGAAATCAAGCAGATAGTGTATAAAGATCTTGTTACTATAGGCCAACATATTACTGATCTTATCTTTGTCATTAAAAGAAAGAACATACAAATTATCTTTCCCATTTGGGTTTACATATTTCATTTGCATATTGTCCGCGATTAGTATAAATGTATGAAGTTGTTCTGCATAATTTTGATTAATAAATTGCATAAAATCTTCACTATATGGGCTGTCTGTCAGTAAGTGCAGGTTCCCAAAGTGACTATTGTTAGCTGGCTTTTTATTTTTCAAACCAGTGGCTATTTGTTCTATCGTTTCTTGTTTATATTCCAATTCCATGCGTTCAAGACAACTCAGAACGTTGTCTTTTCTGGGGATATTTAAACTCAAAATACTTTCATAGGCTTCAATCGCCTGTAAATATTCTCTGGATTCCTCATGCATATTAGCTTTTTTAAGAAAAACTTCATACAAAATCACCTGCAAAAGCCGAGCAAAATAAGGGTATTCATTTGTAGCCTCTTTAAAATATTTCATGAAATTTTGATAATCTTTTTTATCAGCACAATCATATGCAAGTGTTATCGAAATAAGAAATTTTTCTTCCCTATTTTCCAAACTGTTATATATAAGACGCAGGTGTTTTTCGTTATATATATATTTAATATAATTCTTACCCTTTTTTATATAGCTAAGGAATATCTCACATAACTCATCAGAAACAACATCGTTCTTTTTTTGTTCCTCTATTGCAGACAGAAGAATAACATTGGCTATTGCTATAAAAATTCTGTTATTCTGAAAATCATTAAACTTAAAGTCTTTACTTAAACTCTTTAGAAAGTATTCTTTTATATTATCATCTTGATCTATTAGTTTTTTCACAATTTTTTTTATGGTAAAGCTATCAATACTTTTAAAAAACCTGTTCAAAAAGGTACTTGCCATAAAGAGGTTAACGAATTCCATAATGATTTCATCAGAAAATTGGATAAGGTTATATTGATTAATAAGCTCTAATAATAACCTGTTTTTATCCTCGGCTAATCGAATTTTGTTCAATAAGCCATAATCATTTTCAACTTTAGCGAAGAGCATTTCAATTGATTTATTCTCTTCTATATTTAAATCTTTTTTTAAGGTTTCAATAGAATTAATAAAAGAATAACGTGATTTATTTTCAATGCCGATACCTTGAAAGATGTTCAATAATTGCTTATAATCCTTTTCTATCAAGTTTAACTGAGCAAGAAGTTTATATTTTAAAGCCTGGTTTTCAATCATATTAACCCAAGACTTATAATTTTTATTTTTAAAATTTATAGATTGATCCTTAAAGAATGTATTGACCAATAGAGTTAGTGCGAAATTATAGTTTTCTTCATCTAACGTATACATTTCAACTGCATTAAGTTTTGACAAATCTAGTTCGTTTTTATTGTATTTAGAATAAAGATTGAGATAATGTTCTAACGAATCTATACCATTTTCATATTTATTCAACGAGAGATAAGAATGCCCCATATAAAAATACAAATCCGGATAGTCTTTAGTATGTTTCAAACATTGACTAGCAACCTCAATAACTTTCTCATATTTCTTAGCATTCATTAACATACGAGCATACTCGCCAAAAATATAATAACTTAATTTTATAAAATCCTCAGTTTGTGCTGTGACGATCTCATAAGCTTTTTGCATTTCTTCTAAAGCTATAACGTGTTCACCGTGCATGGCATATGAGCGAGATAATTGAAACCGATAATAAACATTTTCAGGTTCTTTTTCGAGTTCATTCTTCAGCATAGTGGCTGTTCGTTGAAACTTTTTTTCCATCAAATCTTTGTCTTCATTGTCATATCCATAATGCAACAGCTTAATATTGTTTACAGTAAAAGTTGGATGTTTATAGCCCGGTTGATTATGAATCGATCCACTATATTTAAAAATTCCATCATTTCGAAACAAACGTTCCTGAACATGAGTTACGTATTTTTTAGCTTTAAAAGATAATAAACTTTTAGTAATGATCCTAATGGTATTATAAGAATTCATATGAGGGTCATTTAATAGTGAAATAAATTCCTCTGGTGTCTCCAAAACCTCATCCGCATCCAAAATAAAAATCCATTCCCCTTTTGCATAAGAAATAGATTTATTTCTCATATCCGAGAAGTTCCCATTCCACGGATGAAAAAAAACGTGTTTTGTATACTCTTTCGCAATTTCCATCGTTTTATCTGTTGAGCCTGTATCAACGATTATTAATTCTGCTTGGCCTTCATCAAGAGTACTTTTAATGCTATTCAAGCAACGCTGAAGATTCTGTTCTTCATTTTTAACGATCATACATATACTTAATTTCTTTTTAATCATTTTTAATACACTCATCCCAATACGTTAATAAAGGTTTCAATTCATATTGTAATTGATCTGAAACTAACAGAAAGTCCTTATTTTCAATACCATCAAGCAAGTCATTAATCTTTTCATTAAATAAATTGAGATCAAAATCAGTTACTTTTTTTTCATTTAGCACAATCGTTGTTTCTGTTAAGATTGTAAGATCGTCTAACCAATAAGATAAACGCTCTTTGTCCTCTTTACTTTCAAGGATTTCACAGATTGGATCAATTCGTTTTATTAAGTTTCGGTTCAATTCTTTAAGGGAGTGTTTGAGTTCATAGATCGCTTCAGTCATAATAGCTCCTTTTTAAAAGAAGGCCGACTAAAGGATTAGTCGGCCCATTAATAGTTATCAAAAGAAAATTAACGTAATAATTGAAGAACACCTTGTGGCTGTTGGTTAGCTTGAGCCAACATTGCTTGTGCTGCTTGAGCAAGGATTGAGTTTTTCGTTTGGTTCATCATTTCAGATGCCATATCTACATCACGGATACGTGATTCAGCAGCTGTTAGGTTTTCAGATGAAGTACCTAAGTTATTGATTGTGTGTTCTAAACGGTTTTGAGTAGCACCAAGTTTTGAACGCTCTGCAGAAACAGTTTCAATAGCAGTATTGATTGTTTCGATCGCTGAATCAGCAGTAGTTTGAGATGAAATATCAATACCTAGTGCTCCTTTTGTGTCAGCTGCTAATGCTGCGCTAGATTCCATTACAAGAGTAGCACCATTGTAGTAACCTGCAACTGTACCAGTTGCAGCTGCTTGCCAAGTACCAAGAGAAACTGAAGGGCTAGAAGCACTTGTTAACTCAGAACCTGTTCCTGTTCCTGTTGTAGCATAAGCTTGACCAACTGAAAGTGCATCAGAACGCATGTCATTTACAGAAATAGTAAGGTTTTGGTCGCTGTTAGCTCCAATATGGAAAGTTCCTGTAAAGCTGCCATCTAAAAGGTTTTTCGTGTTGAATTCAGTGTTGTCACCAATACGTGTAATTTCAGAAGCAAGTTCGTTTACTTCCTTTTGAAGTTCTTTACGGTCAGTATCAGTGTTTGTATCGTTAGCAGATTGTACTGCAAGTTCACGCATACGCTGAAGGATAGAATGAGTTTCGTTTAGAGCACCTTCAGTAGTTTGGATTAAAGAAATTCCATCTTGAGCATTTCGAGAAGCTTGATCCAACCCGCGGATTTGCCCACGCATTTTTTCAGAAATAGCTAGACCAGCTGCATCATCACCAGCACGGTTGATACGAAGACCTGAAGATAGTTTCTCCATTGATTTTGATTGAGCAGTAGCTGCACTGTTCAATTGACGATATGTGTTAAGAGAAGCGATATTGTGGTTAATTCTCATTTTAATTTCCTCCTTGAAATGTGCTCCGTCCACTTCCTTGTGGTTGGATGTTTTTAGAACTGAAGTCTTTTATCGGCCGTTAAAAGTACCTCTGTCCCTACATAACTTATATCGGAGGAAAAATATTATTTTTTAATAGATTTCGAAATATTTTTTTGAAGTTTTATCTGATTAATTGTATTAAGTGAAGTTAGTACAGCTTGATTATTTTCTTCTTGGATCGTGAGATATATTTCTTTTCTTAGTATCTCTATATTTTCAGGAGCATTAATACCTAGCTTAACTTGGTCTCCCTCAATGGTAAGGACCGTAATTTCAATATCGTTGCCAATTTTAATTGCCTCTTGCAGTTTGCGGCTCAAGACCAGCATTTTTAACCCTCCTGTCCGATTAAAGCATCTATTAATAGATGCTTTGTCCGATATCTATCATCCACCAAAACAACTTGTTTACATTTGTTATTTTTAGTATTAATTATGATTGGGGCTTTTAAGTTTGCTGTCGTTTTTTCAAAAGGATCTGCAACAGTAAGTATGACTTGTACAAATACTTCTTTTTCATTATTAATATCCAGCAGTTCTTGTTCTATCGAACTTAATTCAAAATCGTACTCTTTGAAAAAGATAAATGGATCTGTTATTATGAATGCCAGCTCACTGGTTTGAACAGATTGAAGCAATGATAAATCTGTTCCTTCAATAGGTATTAGGACAAAATTATTATCCGTTTGAAACCCAGGTAGACCTTGTTCAAAATCTAATATATCAGACTTCTTCACTTCTACTATATCTTTAAATTTCGTCTCAATTTTCATATTTTCAGCCCTTTACTTTTTTTCATCAAATTGTAATCCAATAACTTCAATTTTTAGTGACGGCCATTGTTTTATCTCACCACGAATTACACCAGGCTTATAATCATGACGGGGTCTATTAATTTTAACATCAATTTCAGGTTTGTGAGTCTTCCAATTTATCTTTAGGTCACCTGGTTGGTAATTTATTTTCACACTAGATGGTGAAGGAATAAAACCTATATTAAATTCATATATTGGACTTTCACTATTTACTTTCGCATGTTCTGCTATTGGATTATCCCCATTTTCAATTCCCATAAGGTCATCACCTTCCTGGGATCTTCTTGCAATTCCAGCAAGCCAATCTTGGTACCCTCTTTGAGCAGCTTCTTCAATTCTTTTGAATATGTTTTTCAAATCCATGTCTTCCCATGCTTGTGATTGATCAATGGTTAATTTACCAGGAGTTTGTATAATAGTAAGTTCTGGTTTGGGTTGTGAAATATTTAGTTCAGCCGGTTGTTGTTCAATTATTTGTACAGCTTTTTGTGATTTTAGCACCAATAGTGCAGGGGTGGATTCAATTTTAAGTCGAGCGATATTCACGTTTTAATCCCCTCCAAATAAAATTAACTGTAAAAAAAGAGCTATCACTGAGATAGCTCTGCATTTTTAACGCAAAAAGTCCATTAACGTCGGTTGCATGATTCGTGAACCTACACCAAGTGCCGCACGATGTACTGATTCTTGCATTTTAAGATCTGTGATTACACGTTCAATATCCGCATCTTCATTATCAGACAAAATGCGGTTAGCGATTACTTCCTGTTCACTGACCCTCTCATCAATAAGTTCAATACGATTATAACGTGCTCCGAGCTCTGCCCGTTCAGCCACAAGATTGTTAATATGCTTATCCAAAATATCCAGATTACTGTCTATGCCATTTGAACCGGAGTTCAAAGCAGTTTCTAAAGTACTGAGATCATCAAAAAGGTCATATGAAAAAACATTTGTCGGATTAATATTTACCGATATTTTTACACCCTTTGACAATTCTAGTTCGACCACATTTTGGTTAGAAGAGAATGAATTAGTGGCCAAATCTACTGGCTTGGTTGTAGTATCATTACCGTTGAAGAGATATTTACCTGCAACTTGCGTGTTAGCCACAGACACTAAATGTTCTTTCAGCTGAGTGATTTCTTTACCAATCATCTGTTTTTGTGAATCTTCAAGTGTATCATTCGAAGCTTGAACAGTTAACTCACGTATTCGCTGAAGAACACTGTTCGCTTTGTCCAAAGCCGTGTCAGCATTCTCCATCCAGTTGTATGCTTCTGAAAGATTCCGCTTATATTGTTCCACTTCTGTTAAATTGGTCCGATAAGTCATGCCCTTCATTGCAACCACAGGATCGTCCGATGGCCGGCTGATTTTCTTACCCGTTGAAAGCTGTTCTTGTGTTTTTGCCATTCTTTCGTAGCTTTGGCTAATGTGTCTCAACGTGTTATTGGACAACATGGATTGAGTTACTCGCATCTACAAAACCTACCTTCCGCCAACGCCCATTCCGTTAATGATTTTATCTAACATTTCGTCAATAACTGTAATATTTCGGGCTGATGCATTGTATGCATGCTGAAATTGAATCATATTTGTCATCTCTTCATCTAAAGAAACTCCACTTACAGAAATACGTCGCTGGTCAACCGCATCTGCGAGGATACTTGAGTTTTCAGTCAAACGAACCGCTTGTTGGGCATCGACAGCCATTTGACCAATCTTGCCTTCATAATAACTTTGTAGAGTAGTGGCTCCTGAAAAGATTTTTGCATTTTTGATATCTGCAAGTTTTAATGCGTTACTGCCATCACCACTATACGCAACTTCTCCAGCCGGAGCCCACGCGGCAGCGATTCTATTAAGTCCTAAGGTTCCTTCCATATTAGAATGGAGTGTTATTCCTTTTGCAGCTCCTGCGGAAGTCGCTCCTATACCATCAAAGAAAGAGTAAGTTGTGGCAGGAGTTTTTGTACCAGCATTAATATTCTCGAGATTCCATCCGTCTTGTTGTACTTTATTGAATTCACTAGCAAACTCAAAAGCCATTTCATCCAGACTCGCGAGCATTTCAGGATAAGTACCTTTTACATTACCAAGGCTGTCTACAAAACCATTTGACTCTATTATCCCTTTTAACTCACCATTTGATAGGTTTTCAGCATTAATATAATATGCAGTAGCAGCATCTGAAGCTGAAGTAACCACTACGTTTTGCACAATTGTATTCGTTGAGTCATAAGTGATATCTACTTTCCCTAATGCATTTGTAGAATTAGGATCCACTAGCATAACAGCAGGAGAATAAGAATTTCCGTTAGAAGACAGCAACTCAATTTGGTATTGCCCTTCCGCTATAGGTGAAGATTGACCACCACTTTTAATAGGGGTTACTTTAACATTTACGAGAGTGGAAAGATGATCAACTAATGAGTCTCTCTCATCGTACAATTTATTAGGAAGATACCCATGCGGCTCTACTTCGCTTATCTGTTTGTTAATGCTGTCGATATCTTTTAGTATTGCATTGATTTCTTTTGTAGTTATATTGGCTTGTGTTTTCAAATCCCCTTGAATAGCAGATAAAGAGTTTGATAGATAATTAAAAGTCTCTGCTACAGCTAATCCGCGCTGACGAACTACAGAACGAGCTCCAGAATCCTCAGGGTTAACGGATAGATCTTGAAGTGACTGCCAAAAACGATCTAGCGTCTTTGCTAGACCATTATCAGATGGTTCGTTCATAATGTCTTCCATCTTCTCTAACGCTTCACTTCTAGCATCCCAATACCCGAGCTTGTTATTCTCTCCTCGAAACTGAGTATCAAGAAATCCTTCGCGAACACGCTGTACCGATCCAGCCGCTACTCCTGTACCCATTTGTCCTGGAATCTGCGGACGGTTCATGCTCGCAGCCGGATATGCTTCAGTCTGAACAAAGTTCACTCTTTGACGGCTATACCCAGGAGTATTCGCATTTGCTATATTGTGACCTGTCGTTTGAAGAGCGGTTTGCTGTGTAAACATTCCTCGACGGGCTGTTTCTAATCCATGAAAGGTTGAGCGCATTGTAATTCCTCCGTAGGTTTAAGCTTTTGAATCAAAAAGTGATGCCGCATTATTCTGATACGGATTTTTTTTCGTCTGGTTATACGTCACAGGTTCACTGTGAGGCTGCATCATACTAAGTGACATATTCACATATTGCAGGGACTGCTCGAGCAACCCCTGATTAAGTTGATTTCTATTCTTTAAAGCATCATAGATATAAATCAGTCTGTTTTGTAGATTCAACAATCGTTCTTTTTCTGGTTCTTCTACTTGTTCTAAAACATCACCTAACGTGACATTCGCGAACTTAACAAGTCTTTCTTTCTCGATCTGTTGAAGTTTTTTCACTTGAAGATCTTCTTCTTTTAACAGAACATCTAGTGACTTCATATCTCCTGATTTAAGTACTTCTGTTTTACGTTCTCCGAGAGTTAGAAGATCTTTGTGAGATTCAAACAAACGTTCAAGAAGTGATTTCATCTGTGCCGTTTCCATGAGATCCTCCTTAATCCTGCTTGTAGTATTGAATAATGGAAGCAGCTGTTTTAGAAACATTTACTTGATATGTTCCGCTATCCACTTGTTGTTTGATCTCATTCACTTTATTCGTCCGGTCTTGTTCAAATTTTGAGGAAGACAAGAGTTTCTTTGCTTCATCAGAAATTTGAATCTCATCTTTTTTGTATGTAGCCTTAACATGATTATCCTTCATATGGGGCACCTGTTTTGTGTATGGGTTATTTTGAATAGAGTTAAAATGATTAATTCGCATTTTTAGTCACCTCATCTAGAGACTTAAATCTTATTTAATGTATCGGCTAAATTATAAAATTCTTTAAGTGATGATAAGAAATTAGGTTAATTGTCATCTGTATGGTAAGAAGGTAATGCTTCTTCTTGTTTTCTTCTGATCAAGTCTTCAATCGAGAGCTCTGATTTGATACGAGCTTTACATTCTTCACATAAACGGCCATCATTGATTGGCGCCTGACATCCATCACATGGATACGTAAAATTCGGGTATCCTTTAACACGAATTCTTCCTTGATGTATGAAATAGATGATCTTACTTTCTGAGACCTTGGTTGCTTCACTTACTTCCACTAGCGTCGCTTTACGATTCTCGCTTTTTCTAAGATATCGGTATACATGATCATAATCCTGTTCTTCTTCTCGAAAGCACACATCACACTGCTCACGAATGTACTTCACAAAAAGTTTGCCGCACTGCGGACAGTTCATCAAATTGTCCATATCGCTTCCCGCTCCTTAACACTTCTATCTTCTATATATATCGGATTTGAGTGAGCGAGTTTTAACAGGTCCTTCGTTTTATTTATCGCGCTAAGGTGATAGATGAAGCTTCTTTTGCTCCAGCTTCAATCAGGACTTTCGCCGCATAACGTAATGTACTTCCTGTTGTGTATACATCATCCACTAGAATAATTTTCTGACCTTTTACTTTATTAGAGTCTACAACCTCAAATGGATTCTCTTTTTGAGATAACCGTTCCTCACGTGTTTTCTTACTTTGTTTCTCTTCGTGTGTTTTTCTCTTTAAAAGGTGTTCTACTGGCTTTTTCATTCCTCTTGCCAAAATTTCAGCCTGATTAAATCCTCTTTCATAATGTCGCTCCTCACTTAATGGAATGGGAATAAGGATTGCATCACGGTAAATCTTTTTGAACTCAGAGCTTAGCAACGGATAAAAGGCTTTAACAATTTCAGCATCTCCACGATATTTCAGCTTAGCTATGATTTCTTTCATATAGTCGTTATAGACATAAAGTGACCGATTTTGCTGTAGAATACCTTTCCAATCCTTTTTTTCCTCCCAGCGAATGCAGTCAAAACAACAATCACCCTGTCGATATTGCTCGGGAAATATTGAAAAGTCACGACCGCATATTCTACAAATCTCACCTTTAACCCTTACTATTTTCACTTCACAGTCCTGGCACAATATTGGTGATTGCTTCAAGCCCATTAACGCCTCCCATGACCAGGCCTCAGAATAAGATTCATGACAGTATAAGCAATAACTCAAATTCCAGCCTCCTTATTCATGCTCTTTATATGATTGATGGCTTGTATCATGCTGAACAATTTACCGTAATGAAAAAGAATAACCTCACCGTTATGATCATCTTTACTTCTCCCCGCTCTTCCTGCAATTTGAACGAGCGCACTTTCTGTGAACACATCGTGATCAGCACCAAAAACGGCTACATCTAAAAAGGGTACGGTGACTCCACGCTCTAAAATGGTTGTTGTGACTAATACCATTATATCTTCATTCCTAAACTGACTCACTTTTTCTTTTCGAAGTGGATCTTCTGCATGGACACTATCTACTGGTACATCGACAATCTTTTTTATAAGTTCTGTCAGTTTTTCTAAAACGGATACGGAAGAGACAAATATCATGGCTCGTCGTCCACTATCCGCTTGAGCTTTCAACCACTTAAGAAATGGAGCAGGTAGTTTTCCTCTTTCTAATCTCTTCTTCCACTCACCATTCCAAACCATTTTTGGAACAGGTAGTGGAAATCCATGAAACCGCTTTGGAATTTTCACGCATTGTAATCTCCCGTTAATCAGTGCTTTTTTCATTGTTCTAGAAGGAGTCGCAGATAAATAAAGAAGAAAGTGTTTTGGTGTAACGGCATGAGACACCGCATGCTGAAGAGTTTTATCATAGGAATAAGGAAAAGCATCGACTTCATCGACGATTATGATGTTAAACGCTTGTTTAAATCGGTACAGCTGATGTGTGGTTGAGATGACGAGCTGTGCTGGTGTTTCACGTTCTTCTGATCCACCATAATAACTCGCAACCAAGGTATTTGGAAAAACCGCTTTTAAGCGAGGAGCTAACTCTAGTACAACATCCGTTCGAGGAGTCGCTATACAAACTCGAAGCCCCTGGTTTAATGCTTTTTCAATTCCTTTAAAAAGAACTTCAGTCTTCCCCGCACCGCAAACAGCCCAAATCAAAAGTTCACCCTCACTGCCGATTCGCTCCACAAATTCTTTAGATGCTAGTTGTTGACCACTCGACAACTCCCCTTTCCAATGCAGATTGTTTTCATGTGACCACTTCACTTCAGGTCCATTCCACGTCACCAATGGAGTACACTGGCTCACTCTTCCCATCATGATACAGTTCCGACAGTACACACAGTTATCACTCTTACAGCGAAAACAAGAAAACACGGCAAACAAACGACTCTTCTCATTTCCACATCGCCTACATACATGACCGTAAGAAGTTTTACTAATACCAGTGGAATATTTCACATAACCGTTCTCATAATGCTTTTGAATTTGGTCTACTGTAATAGCTAATTCGTCTAATAGAAATTGCTTACCATAGAGGATTTGTTGAAGTTTCTCATCATACTGAAATGTTGGGTTTAAAGGAGGTTGTTCTACCATTGGAAGTTCACCAAAAGGGACAGCTTTTAAAGAGGAATCGTTAACAAGGGTTTCAGGGGTTATTGTTAAACGGTCGTTAAAAAAAAGGGAGACAAACCTCATCGTGTTGTCTCCCCCTGTTTTAGAGATTTCATTTTCATCTCTCCAATGATTATTCTTTTATCCACGTAATGCCGAGTGAGCCTTCACCTAAGTGCGTGCCGATGACGGGTCCGAAGTAGCTAACCCAGACGTCTGCGTTAGCAAATTTTTCACGCAGCTCATCAGCGATCTCAACCGCTTCATCTTCACGCTTAGCATGAATCACACTGATTTTTACTTTATCATTCGGTTGCACATTCTCATCCATGATGTCAAAAATACGTTTTATTGCTTTTTTCTTCGTACGTACTTTTTCAAACGGAACAATTTTTTTGTCTTCAAAGTGAAGAATTGGTTTAATCTGAAGTAGATTTCCTACAAAGAGTTGTGCGGTGTTCAAACGACCTCCGCGGTGAAGATGATTTAAATCATCAACCATGAAGTAAGCTGGTACTCCGTTGTTCTTCATCTGCAGCAAATGATTCATAATGTCATAACCGTTGAAACCTTCACTCGCGAGCTCAGCAGCTTTCAACACATAAAAGGCTTGAGGTGAACAGCTGATCTCAGAATCAAAAACATGAAGCTTTATTCCTTCAACCATTTCGCCGGCAGCTACTGCACTTTGATAGGTTCCACTTATGCCACTCGATAATGTAATCATCACTGCTTCATCATAGTTCTTAGATAGCTCTTCTAATAGTTCCACAAGCTCGCCGATTGCGGGCTGGGACGTTTTAGGAAGGGCTCCTTCTTTACCAACCATGTCGTAAAAATCGTCTGCTTTTATTTCAGCTTCTTCTTTGTATGTTTCTTTGTCAAAAACTACGTTGAGCGAAATCATTACAATATTTTTTTCGTTGCGAATATGTTCGGGTATGTAGGAAGTACTGTCTGTAATGACGGCTACCTTGCTCATAATTTTAGTCCTCTCTTATGCCAAAAATCTTGTTTTTTTCTCCTCTAACAGTGTACACCATCAGAAAAAGTAATTCACTAAATTCAAATTTACTTACACTAAGTATTCTCTTTTTTCTTCAACTATCCTTTATGTGCTTTTTACCTGTTTTCTGCATTACGAGAAAGCACCTTACAATATAAAGTGATTCTGCATAGGTCATTTGCTTAATTTAAGCTTGTGAAGCACATGTTTCTCAAGATTTTAATCTATTTTTTGGTATCAACATCAGTTAAAATTCCTTCAAAATCATCTTAATTACTTGCTTTTTAACCATTTAAAATTATGTCCATACCGTTTTCTACACCGGTGTTCATTATTAAGCACACGAATTATTAATCTTTTTAAAAGTTTTTTTCGAATGAAGAAGGAATTTGTCGGATATGGAAGAAATTAGAATGTGAGACATGTTTTAAAGGAGGGCTAGGACCATTGGATCATAATCTATATATCGTAATACTCTCTCTATTCGTTTGCTTTCTGTTCGCTTTAATCTCACTCGATTGGGTCAATCGGCGTACAGAAGAGCAAAAATCGCAGCAACAATTCTTACTAATAGGTTCTGTTACAATGGGCATCGCAGTTTGGGCAACTCACTACATGGGAATGTTATCCATCCAAAGTCCCGTTCGTGTAAACTACAATTTTTTAGTTGTTACCGCAGCACTTGCTGCAGGTATTTTCTTCTCTTATATATCGTTCTTACATTTTACCTCTGGAAGACCGCAGAATAAACTCTTTGTACCCGTTAGTTTATTTAGCATCGGTTTAGTGTCTGTTCATGTGATTGGGTTGTTTTCTATGCACTTGCATATGCCGATGGAACCCAATTTCATGTTTATCTTACTTTCCATTTCTTCAGCCTATTTTTTTTCATGGCTCGGCTTTTATATACTCACTAAAACAAGTTTTTCAGCAAGAAAAGTCTCAGCAAGTCTTTCATTCACACTAGGTGTTAGTCTTATGCACTATATCGGTGAAATGGGCTTAATGGCTGGAACCCCTACTTTCGATTGGCATAGCAGTTTTCCAATCAACAACATCAACATGACCGCTACTTTACTAGTATTTGGTGCAACAACCGTCGTATTGATTCTATACATTCTAGAACAGCGAAATCAAAAGAGACTCGTAGAACATCAATTTCAACTGCTTGAATCTGAGCACCGGTACAACTCACTATTCGAATTGAATCCTGAAGGCGTTTTTGTAATCGGTCCAGATTTGAATTTTATAAAAGTAAATTTTTCACTTGTACTGATCACTGGCTATTCATTAGATGAGCTGCACGATATGCCGTATACAAACCTTTTAAAAGAAAATGAAATCTCAAATTCACTGGATTACTTAGATAGAGTGATTGAAGGCGAAACAATCAAACATCCACTTACCATCATTCATAAAGAAGGACACGAAATAGAGCTAGATATTACGAGCATCCCTTATTCAATACGAAGTGATATGACCGCTGTAATCGGAATCGCAAAAGACATGACCGCCATCAATGAAGCTCAAAACTTTAAACAAAGAGCAAACACGCTCGCTTATGTCGGAGAACTTGCGGCGGGTCTTGCGCATGAGATTCGGAACCCTCTAACCTCTATAAAAGGGTTCGCGCAATTGTTTCAGTCTCAAAACACAACAAAAGAAACGCACCATTTCTTAGGCATCATGTTACGAGAAACAGATCGAATAAACTTTATTATCAGCCAGCTTATGATACTTGCTCGACCACATATGATTTTGAAAAGTAACCACGACTTAAACGAAGTCATCAAACGCTCGCTTAAATTTATAGAAGAAGAAACAGACTTTGAAACCATCTCACTAAACCTCGAGCTGCCAGAACAACCTGTTCTTTTAAAATGCGAAGAAAATCTAATAGCACAACTCATATTAAATATCGTAAAAAATGCGTTAGAAGCGACACCTTCATGGGGAACCATTTCGCTTCAGCTTAAACAAACGAAAGAAAATATCACTATCGCCATTCAAGATGATGGACCCGGCATCCCCGAGCACCTCCTACCAAAGCTCGGACAGCCGTTCTATACAACAAAAGAAGGCAACCCTGGACTTGGCCTCTTAATCTGTTACCAAATCGTCCAGAACCACGGAGGAAAGATGAGGATCGAATCAAAAGAAGGCTACGGAACAAAAGTCTCACTAGAATTCCCAATAACCGTTCCATCAGAAGAAAAGGTTCTCGAAATGAGCTTGAGTTGATTTGGTTTTTCTTAACTCGAAGTAAATAAACGAGAAGGATTTTATTTTAATTCCTCTCTGAAAGTTGATTGGAGCGCAAGGTGCAAGACTCCTGCGGGACAGGTGGGCAGGTGAGACACTTATACGTGAAACGTACGAATGTGGCTCACCGCCTGCCCCGCGGAAAGCGAGCAACCTGGAGCGGAAATCAACCACTTGCAAAGCATCTTGAAAACTCTAAAAACCACCCACAACGATTCACAAATACATCCCCGCACCATCCCACTCGCTCCAAAAAAACTAAACAAAAAAGACCTTCAAAATCGAAGGTCTTTTCTCCTAAATAAATCAACGCACCTTTACCCAACCATTCTTGATCGCCTCAACAACAGCCTGCGTACGGTCATTCACATTCATCTTCTGAAGAATATTACTCACATGGTTCTTAACCGTCTTCTCACTAATATAAAGCTCTTCCCCAATCGTACGGTTGCTGCGTCCATCCGCCAACAACTGAAGAACCTCACACTCACGACGCGTTAAGATGTGAAGCGGCTTACGATATTCAACTTCAACAAAACCAGCTTTGCTCTGCTGTGTTTTACTCGTTGTTGATAATCGACGAAACTCATTCAAAAGGTTATACGTAATCTTCGGGTGAAGATACGCTCCACCATCCGCAACTACGCGAACCGCTTCAATCAAAGAATCAGCATCCATCTCTTTTAGGAGGTAACCAGATGCACCTGTTTGAACCGCATGAGACACATACGTCTCATCATCATGGATCGAAAGGATAATCACCTTCGTATCAGGAGACTTCTCGACCAAACGGCGCGTTGCTTCAACACCGTTGATGTTTGGCATGTTAATATCCATCAACACCACATCCGGATTATGGTCGCGGACGATGTTTTCCGCTTCTGAGCCATCATCACCTTCAGCAACAACAGAGAATTGATCTTCCATATCTAGAATACGTTTTACCCCTTCACGGAACAAACGGTGGTCATCGATAATCGCTATTCTTGTTTTCTCAGGTGCTGAGGCGTTATTTTCGTACACATTAACATTATTCATGTGTGAACCCTCCTAGTCTTGAATGGGAATTTGAATGTAAACACTTGTACCGAAGTTTATGCGGGATTTCACTTTTAAAGTTCCTTCGAGCAGTTCAACCCGCTCTCTCATCCCCATCATGCCAAAGGAATTTGATTTTGCTGGCTTTGCCAAATCGAACCCTTTGCCATCATCTCGGATATATAAAGAAATAAACTTTTGAGTAAACTCAAGTTTAACCTCAATCAGTTTCGCTTCAGAGTGCTTCACGGCATTGCTTACGGATTCTTGAATCAAACGAAAAATCGCAATCTCCATCTTATTCGGAAACCGCCGGGTCTGACCAAGAGCATGAAGTTCAACCTCTATACCTGTACTTTCTTTCACATTTCGCAAATATTTGTCTAAGGTAGGAACGATACCAAGATCATCTAGAGCCATCGGTCGCAAGTCATAAATGATTCTACGTACCTCTTTCAAGGAGTTTCGAACCATGACCCGTAAATCTTTTATTTCAACACGAGCCGCATCAGTTCCTTTTTCTATAAAGATTTTCTCTAAAAGTTCTGAGCGAATAAGCACATTTGCCATCAATTGAGCCGGCCCGTCATGAATTTCACGCGATACTCGTTTACGCTCTTCTTCTTGGGCTTCTATAATCTGAAGTCCAAACTCTTGCTTCTGTTGAGCGTTTTGGACAAGTTCGTTAATTTTTCTTAGATCACCGTTAAGATAATTCAAAACAACAGAAATCTGACCTGCCAAAGACTCCGCTTTTTGAACGGTTTCGTTCAGTGCACCGATTCTCCGTTCGAGTTCATCTCTTTTTTCTCGAAGTTGTTTCTCAGTTTGCCGGATAATGGACAGTTCGATTTGATACTTATTGGCATTCTCATACGCATCACGAATATCAGATTCGCTGTACCTTTGAAAATGCTTGCTCACTTCTGCCAGTCGAGTTCGTGCTAGCTTTGCATATTCCTCAGTTCGATCAGACTTATGAATGACCTCAATGACCTGCTGCTTAACTATCTCAAGTTCACGACGCAACTGCTGAAACTCTTGACGAGAATGCTCACTGATCTCAAAGATTTGTGATTGACTTGCCGTAACCGTATCGATGGTCTGATTTAATATTCCGTCCAACAAATGTGGATCTATCGTTAACTTAGCTGCAGTCATGTAAATTTCCCCCAATTAAAACGATAAAGAAGTGTACCCGGAAGTTCTAGAACCATCTTGCCTAATTTATATGCAGGACTTACTACCCACTTAGACGAATCATATCGCGAAGACATTAATCCTTCTAATATACTACATTCGCCAGGATGTGGAATTTTATGACTTTTCTTGCTAAAAAATTTTAAAGAATTTGAATGGTTTTTATAATCACCTTATAATGAAGGATAACACGATAGACTTGAAACATGAAGATTATTCGACAAATTTGACATGAAATTCATAATATTCACTACTCAAAGGAGTTTTAAGCCATATGCTTGCCAATTATCTTGCCGTAAAAAACGAAGGTCAGCACGAGATCGTGATTGAAAAATCTCGTTTTATCGCTCATATCGCACGGGCTGCAACAGAGGAAGAAGCGATTGAATTCATTCAAAAAATTAAAAAGAAACATAACAGCGCCACACATAACTGTTCGGCATACTTAATCGGAGAAACGGACAATATTCAAAAAGCGAACGATGACGGAGAACCGAGTGGTACTGCAGGTGTTCCAATGTTAGAAGTACTCAAAAAACGGGGATTGAAAGACACAGTTGCTGTTGTCACACGATACTTCGGTGGAATCAAATTAGGTGCTGGAGGACTCATTCGTGCCTACGGCAAGTCTGTATCAGAAGGCCTCAACCATATTGGCGTTGTAGAACGTCAACTTCAACAGATCATTCATATCACTGTGGATTACACACTTCTTGGTAAAATGGAGAACGAACTGCGCAACTCTGCATACCCCATCAAAGAAATGAACTACATGGAAAAAGTGGAGATTCAGATGTATGTACCGATAAAAGAAAAAGAAACTTTCAAAGAGTGGATCATCGACCTTTCGAACGCACAAAGTGAGATTGTTTTTGGTGAGGAGGAGTATTTGGAGAAAGATGTGAAATCCTAAAGTATACCCACCAAATAATATTTTTCCCCGAAAGCTATATTGTCGTTTTTTAGACAATTGTCTATTTTTGTCTCATAAGCTATTATGAAAGAGTTATCAACGATTAATACTTCCAATACTATTGGACTAAAGGGAGTTTACATTTTTATGAATCAAATGAAAAACACAAGGGTAAGAAGAAGAAAACGTAAGAAAAGCCCATTTCGTCGATTTATGCGTTTCGTACTAGTTGTTACCCTTTTATTCGTTTTAAGTGCCGCTGGTTACGGTGGGTATTTAGCATACAAAATTAAGGCAAATGCAGATAAAAGCTTTGTTGAGCTTGGTGACAGCAAATCTGATCTTCGTATAGATGATGTAAAGCTCGGGAAAGATCCAGTAACGATTTTACTAGTAGGTATTGAAAATTATCAAGAAAACGATGTGGGTCGAGCCGATGTAGTAAAGCTTATTACGATCAATCCAACAACAAAAGAAGCAGCGATGGTCAATATTCCACGTGATACACGTACTTATATTCCTGCTGTGGATAGAAAAGATAAAATCAATCACTCTTATGCATATGGTGATAAAGAAGCTAGAGAAAAAGCTGTTATGGAAGCTACAGAAGAATTACTTGATGTTCCGATTGATTATTTTGTATCAACAAACTTTAATGGTTTTGAAGATATTGTAGATGAACTTGGCGGCATTACAGTTAATGTGCCATTTGATTTCAAACAACCTTCCTTTAAACGAATGATTTACTTTAAAGAAGGCGAAATGGACTTAAATGGTGAAGAAGCTCTTGCTTTTGTTCGTATGCGTAAACAAGATCCACGTGGTGACATCGGACGTAATGAGCGTGAAAGTGAAGCGATTCGAGCAATCATGGACAAAGCACTCTCTGTCAGCTCGTTCACAAAAGCAGATAATGTCATCGATCAACTTGGTAACAATGTAAAGACAAACGTTACGATGAAAGAAATGTTTGCAATGCGAAACTTTTATAAAACCATAAAAAATAAAGAGTTTGATTCCTTACAGTTAGAGACTTATCCTGAAACAATCGGCGGAGTATCTTATGAAATTCCAAGAGACGAATCGATTGATGAAATTAGTTCAGAGCTAAAAAAAATACTAGAAATTGAAAACTCAGATTCCAATTATCAAAACGATTCTAGTTCAAATGATTCAAACAACGAAGAATACTAAACTCCTATTAAAATAATATAAAATCTTCAAATACGCTCTAAAGCCTTTGGTCATTTACGACCTGAGGCTTTTTTTATTACCATTATTGTAAAAAAATATATTATTTTGTCATTTTTTATAATATTTTTAACAATATTTACAATAATTGTTGTAAAATAGTTTTCGAAGGAGCGATTGACAATTGAAAAAAATTATATCTTCCGGACTAATTTTTAGCACAGTGCTTGTTTCTTCTGTTACTTCTGTATCAGCAGAGACAAACGAAATGGTCAGTAAAGGTGACTATGTCAATATAAGAAAAGGTGCTACTACTTCCTACGAAGCGGTTGGACAGTTGTTAAAAGGGTCGGTAGTAACGAAAACAGACGAATTTACAAACAGTCAAGGTGAACTTTGGTATCGTATAAAATTTGGTTCCATTGAAGGCTGGGTACTCGCTTCATTTCTAGAAACGCAATCCAATGCTGATCAACAAGAATATACAGCTAAAGACGTCTATGCAAAAACAAATAATATAGCGATCAGAAAAGGAGCAACCATTGCCTACCCTTCTATCAGCACAATATCCATTAACGAAAAACTCCACGCATTCGATCGATACGTGAACAGTACTGGTGAAGCTTGGCTAAGGGTTACTACCCCCTCAAATGTAACAGGTTGGGTTCAAGAACGTCTGGTGAGTGAATCAAAAACAGATACATACATAGGCAAAACACTATATGCGAACAAAGCAGATATACCTCTTAGAAAAGGCGCTACTTCTCAATATGCTGTTGTAAAGTTGCTAGCATTAAATTCTCCTACTGTGATACTTGATCAGTTTGTAAATGCCTCAAATGAAAAGTGGTACAAAGTGGATGTGAATGGAACTCAAGGCTGGATTCTTTCTGATCATGTTTCCGTCACAGCACAGCAAAATATTGAAAAATCCATGTACATCAATACGGCGAATACGACTGTTCATAAAGGCGCTTCAACTAGCTATGTATCGATTGCAACACTCACATTAAATGAGCAAGTAAAAGTCGTAGATGAATTTACAAACAGCCTTAATGAACAGTGGAATCGCGTACAAATCAATAGTTCTACATACGGTTGGGTAAAATCTCAATATTTGATTGACACACCTAAAGAACTTAACAACATTTATATCTCAATTGATGGAGCAACGATTCGAAGTGGCGCTAGTACCTCCTATAAAAGCCTAACTTCGCTATCAAAAGGCACACTGTTGCAGAGCTTAGACACATTTACGAATAGTGCAGGTGAAGTGTGGTACCGTGTGGAATTTGCGGCGAATCAATTTGGCTGGGTGCGTTCTGATATGACATCGACTCAACCCATACCAATGAACGAAGTGAAATATGTGGGAACTCGAGGAGCCAATCTACACCGAGGTGCATCCTTTCAATATGATGTACGCACAAAATTAGCGTATGGAGAAAAAGTAACCATACAACAAGAATTCATTAATGCTTATGACCAAAAATGGGTGAGCATAAAAACTAGTTCTGGAATTACGGGGTGGACACCTTCCTGGGAAGTGTATTCGACTGCTACAGGTGCTTCTACTGTATATAACGCTTCTAAAACAGGTCTAAGAAAAGGAGCATCTACAAGTTATCCGATCTCCATTCAGCTAAGTGCGGGAACTCCCTTGCTTAAACTATGGTCATTCAATGATTGGTATAACGTTGAGATGCCAAATGGAACCCGTGGCTGGATTCTAAAGAACGAGGTTTCAAATGTTTCACCAAAGGCACTTCTTAACCCTGCAGTAAGCATGGTAAATAGCACTACTCACAACGTGAGCTGGGAGAAGGCTGCACCTATCACCTTGGACTATTCATTACCTAGCTCGAATCAGATTAAGATTGTTGGTGGTTTGACCAACATCGAACTCCCTTCTTCTGTTGCGGGTATCACGAGTACGACCTCAGTAACTAACAGTGATGGAACTAAATCTTTGCTTATTACTTTGGACTCTAGTTATACCTTTACTCTACGAAACTATGAAAATAGCTTAAATATAAAAATAATGAAAAAAGGATTAGCTGGTAAAAAAATCATTGTTGACGCTGGTCATGGAGATTATGATCCTGGTGCCATAGGTCCCAATAAAACGAGAGAAAAAGATGTGAATTTAGCTGTTGCAAAATATTTAAAACAAGAACTAGAAGCAAATGGCGCGACTGTATTACTGACGCGATCAACTGACATCTTTTTAGAGCTAAGTGAACGCACTAATATTTCCAACGCTTCTGATTATGATGCCTTTATTAGTATTCACTCAAATGCATTCAATGAAACATCTAGAGGTACTCAAACATTCTATAACTCTTCTGTTTCCTTTAACGGTCCACAAAGTAAGCTTATGGCAAAAGACGTACAAGCTTCTCTGACACAACAAGTTGGGACTTATAACCGTGGGTATACAGAGCAGAATTTTTATGTGAATCGCATGAACGAGCTTCCGAGTGCACTAGTAGAATTAGCTTATATTTCAAATCCGAATGAAGAAAAGCTGTTAGCGTCCGATACATTTAGGAGAAGCGCTGCTTTAGGAATTAGAAAAGGTCTACAAAACTTTTTCCAATAAACAATTATTATATAGGGGGATTTATTTTTTATGAATATCAAGAAAAGATGGGTAGCTGGCGTACTAGGAACGGCTTTAACGTTTGGAGCTGTTGCAGGGACAACGAGTGCAGAAGGAAACGTTTTATTGGCGAGTGTGGAGTGGGTAAATGCTCAATTGAATCCAATGAAAACAAAGGTCACTTCACTTGAAACCAAAGTAGCACAGCAGCAAACAGAGATCAACCAACTTCGTGAAGCGATTGCGAACGGCAGTACACCGCCACCTGCAACATTACCTGACAAAGTCTATGTATCAAGTTCGGTTGCAAAAATACGTTCAGGTGCAACGACAGAATATAAAGTACTTGCAGAAAAGCCATATGGATCAACTCTATCAGTTATTGATAAGTTTGAATCTTCTAACGGGTTGTGGTATCGCGTAACAGTATCATCTACTGTAAAAGGCTGGATCTATACTGGAGATGTGTCTACTACTCAAGTATCTGCTCCTACTAAAGTTGTTACAACTGCTAAAGTAAACATTCGTAAAGGTGCAACAAATAGCTATGATGTTGTAGCGACTGTATCTTCAGGAACAACATTAAAATACCTTTCTAGCTTTACAAACGATTCTGGTGAAACTTGGTACAACGTTCAAACTTCTAGTGGTGTTAAAGGCTGGATGATCTCTACTTATGGTGAGGTGAAATAATCACCATGAAAAAAAGAATCGCTACCCTTTTTACAGCAGGCGTGCTTCTCGTTACACCGCTTGGTGCTCAAGCCGCTACACCTGTTGCTTACAAAACACCCGTAAAGGTTCAAATTCAAAACACCGCAAGCTACAGTGTATATGTTAAAGGTTTTTATAAACTTAAAAACCTTTCAACAGGTGCTGAAAAGTTTCTTCAACCAAATATGAACGTTGCTGTATCTAAGAGTTCTGGTGGTGTTTCCATCTCAGCGAACGGCATTAAAGAAAGTTCAGCAGCTGGATTCAGCCTAACGGAGCTTCAAGGCGGCGTAAAGATCTCTACTTTTTCTAACGATACACCGATACGTTCAGGAGCTTCGAGCAATTACAGTGTAAAAGCGACTGGTAAATCAGGTGAGGCTGTAGAATACATAGGTCAGATTACAAATGCAGCTGGTGAAGTATGGTTAAATGTTAAAACCGCAGCAGGTATCACAGGTTGGGCTTCTCGTTCTACAACCTTTTTACCTCTAGCTGCTCCATCACTTTCTTTGATAACGGTAAACAGTAAAAATTACCGTGGGAGCTTCGATATCTTACCTAACTCTTCTAATGTGAAAGCCATTAACAATTTGGACATTGAAAGTTATTTAAAAGGTGTCGTTCCAAATGAGATGCCTGCAAGCTGGCATAAAGAAGCGTTAAAAGCACAAGCGATAACCGCTCGTAGCTATGCAGCAAACACTGGTGTGATGCAAGCAACCACATCTAGCCAAGTGTATCGTGGCTACGATTCAGAAGATAGCCGTGCGACAACAGCAGTAAATGAGACGGCTGGCGAATATGTGATGTATAACGGAAAACCTATACAAACGTTCTTCTTTTCAACAAGTGGAGGAAGAACAGCAAATGTATCAGATGTATGGAATTCATCTCAATCAAGCTTCCCATACCTCGTAAGTGTGGAAAGTCCTGATGAGAAATCGTCGCATAATTCATGGTCTCAATCTTTCTCGTCAAGAACACTACTCACTAACTTTGGGTTCGGTTCGAATGTAGTTCTTTATGATATCCAACTTGCAAAACCAGGCCAAAATGGTGAAGTGCGAGGAGCAACTCTTGTAACTTCTGCTGGTACTAAATCTTTTTCAGGAAACGAACTCAATATGCGTACTTACTTCAAGTCTGGTACAAGCTTATTGCGATCGAACTGGTTCGACCTTACTGCAAGCAAATCATACAGTGTACAAACAACCACTGGGCAACAGTCTCAATTTAGTGTTTTAGGACAAGGTGTACAACTTGCTAATGGCACTTCAAACGTGTTTGGTTCAACAGTATCCGTTCAAACAGCATCAGGAGTTGTCTCACAATCCACTGACCCTGCAAGCATCGTAGCAAACGGTAAAGGCTGGGGTCACCGTATCGGCATGAGTCAATACGGAGCAAAAGCATATGCAGAAAAAGGCTGGACAGCAGAAAAAATCGTTACCCATTACTTTAAAGGAACTACGATTTCTACAAAATAAAGGTTGATTGAAATGCATTCTAGAACGGAAATCACCTGCTTCCAACAGCCTTTAATAAAGATTGTGTTAACTCTTTTCACCATCATTGACCGTTGATTGGCGAAAAGTGCGTGCTTACCACATGAGAAGCTTCTTGAAGGCATGTGACGAGGAAGTATACTGCGGTAGCATGACTTTTTAAACGCAGGAACAAGAATACTCTCTTAGCGAGCAACCCGGAGCGGAGATCAACTACTTCTAACCACTTTGAAAAAGGATTATGAATTAGATCTTTTCATCATCATTGACTAGTTGATTGGAGCGCAAGGTGCGAGACTCCTGCGGGACAGGCGGGCAGGTGAGACACTTAAGAGTGAAACGTACGAATGTGGCTCACCGCCTGCCCCGCGGAAAGCGAGCATCCTGGAGCGGAAATCAACCCCTTCAAAAGCAACAAAGCTTAACCAATAGCCCAAACAAAAAAGCGCCCAAATGGCGCTTTTTCTTGTCTATTCCTGTATTTCAATCAACAAATCATCCACAATCTTCTTCCAAGAAAACTCACGAATTACGAAATCACGACCACTTTCAGAAAGATCATCGTACTCCGCTTCCGATTTATTAGCAAGCTCAATCACCTGCTGCGTGATATGCTCCACATCTTCAGGTCGCGCAACTGCTCCACATCGATTAGATTCGATCAATTGAGCAGCTTCCCCTTCCCCACAATACAATACAGGTGTACCCGTAGAAAGTGCAGGAAAAATTTTAGAAGGTCGTGCACCTTTAAATAGATCTAGATTCTTTAATGGAACTAAGCTGAAGTCAGAAACTGAAAAGATTTTTGGCATCATGCTAACAGGCACTGACTTTTGAAAGCTAACATTATCAAGCTTCAAATCACTCTTCATTTGTAGAAGCATCTCTTTTTCTTGCCCATCTCCTACAAACAAGAAATGAATATGAGGATGTGAATCTTTAAGATTGTTTGCTACTTTAAGGATAGAATCTAATCCTTGCGCATACCCCATCGTTCCTGTATAAGCAAATACCTTTTTGCCTTCAAGGTTCCACTCTTTCAACAGTTCTTGATCTTTTGGCATCGGAGCAAATGTATCGGTATTAACACCATTAGGAAGCAAGAAAACGCGGTCTCTTTTCTTCCCATGCTCCACCATGTAATCTGCGATACCTTCCGTTGCCGTAGCAATCTTCCAAGCTTTTTTATACAAAAATTGTTCCAGAACAGTTGCAAGCTTGATGAACGATTTGTTCGTTAAAATGCCTAGCTTTACAGCAGATTCAGGCCATATATCCGCAACGTTAAAAACAAATTTTGCTCGCTTTAATTTACTCGCAATATAACCAGTGATTCCGACAAATAACGGCGGAGACGTACAAACGATAACATCTGCAGGTTTTGCTTTTAACACAGAGTAAAAAGCACTGAATGTAAATGAAAAGTATGAAGTTAAACGGCGCCAAAAGCTGCCTTTAGGACTCGGATAAATCCATGACCGGTGCACGGGAATGCCATCATATATTTCATATTGATAAAACTTTCCTTGATATTCTTCAGGTATAACACCCATTGGATGGTGAGGGAAAGCGGTCAATACTTCAACATCATGACCTCTCGCGATCAACTCTCTGCTCACTTCGTATAAACGAATCTGAGGCGCACCAACTTCGGGTGGAAATTGTTGACTCAAAAAAATAATTCTCATAACTTACCTCTTAAAAAGACATCTTTTGTTTTAAATACATAGAAAGCTTTTCTTTTAAATCATCTCTCTTTAAAGCAAAATCAATAGATGCTTGCAGGAATCCAAACTTGTCTCCAACATCATATCGCTGCCCTTCAAGAATATAGGAATATACAGACTCTTTTTCTAACAGTTGATCGATCGCATCTGTAAGTTGAATCTCACCTTTAGCGTCTGGTTTCACGTTTTCTAAAATATTGAAAATCTCAGGAGTTAAGATATAACGCCCGATGATGGCTTGGTTAGATGGTGCATCTTCAATAGCTGGCTTTTCTACCAAGCTTTTCACTTTAGATAAGTTGCCTTCTGTCTCGCTAAAATCAACGATTCCATACTTATTAACCTCAGATGTTGGGACCTCTTTAACACCTAAAACACTTGACTGTACGTTGTTATATTGGTCAACCATCTGTTTTAGTCCAGGAACTTCACTGTCAATGATATCGTCACCTAAGAGAACAGCGAACGGCTCATTGCCAATAAACTTTTTGGCACAAAGAACAGCATGTCCAAGTCCAAGTGGTTCTTTTTGACGAACGTAATGGATATCAACCATGTTTGAAATCTCTTCAACGATGTTAAGCAGTTCTTTTTTGCCTGTTTGCTCTAACAATAATTCTAGTTCTACAGACTTATCAAAGTGGTCTTCAATCGCTCTTTTGTTTCTTCCAGTAACGATGATGATATCTTCAACACCTGACTTAACTGCTTCTTCAATAATATATTGAATCGTAGGTTTGTCTACGATCGGTAGCATCTCTTTCGGTTGTGCTTTTGTAGCTGGAAGAAAACGTGTTCCCAATCCAGCTGCTGGGATAACTGCTTTTTTAATCATTTATCTTACACTCCCTTTAGACAAGGTTTGTTCGTATAGATCTAGCATACTCTGAGCATTATCAAGCCAGTTGTACTGACCTTCTACATGAGCGATTCCTTTTTGTCCCATGTCTTTGCGAAGTTGTTCATTTTCTAATAGCTTGCATAAAGCGTTCGCTAACTCAACAGGATTTTCTTTTGGCACTACGTAGCCTGTTACACCGTTTTTAACAACTTCAGGTAGCCCACCGACGTTAGATACAACAACTGGCACACCACATGCTTGAGCTTCAACCGCTGCAACACCAAAGCTCTCACTATCTTCTGTGGAAGGTACGGCAAAGATACTCATCTTGTTTATATAGTTAGGCACCTCAGGATTTGGAACCTTTCCAGTAAACGTTACTTTCTGAGCAATACCTAACGTGCGGCATAATTCTTCGTACTCTTCACGCTGAGGTCCATCCCCAACGATCATAAGTTTTGTGTTTGGATGTTTAGATTGGATGCGGTGGAAGGCTTTAATAAGATCGCCTATCCCGTATTTATCAGACAATGCTTTTACTGTTCCAATCGTAAGTTCATCTTGATTTTCTCTTAATTCAAAAGCAGGCTTGAATTTCGTTAAGTCCACCCCAAATGGAGTAACTGGTATCGGTTTATTCGTATATTTCCCTGTTTCTTTTGCCATTACATGACTTGTAGAGCAAATAACATCTGCTTTACGAAGGCCGTATTCGACCATCTGCTTGTTAATTTTTCCTTGTTGTGGGAACTGATACACATCGCGTCCCCATACAGAGATGTAGTAAGGATGGAAGTTAACAAGTGCACCTACAAACCCATAACTCGAAACATAATGAGCATGAAAGATATCAGGCTGGAAATCACTTAGAATTTTCTTTAATTGTCCTACTGAACTAAAATAAGACAACTTTCCTGGCAAGCGTTTCTTAAGAGAATACGTTTCGATTTCTTCGGCATTCTCTTCAGAATAATGATCTGAAAAAGTTACAACACGAACTTCATGTCCTTTATTTTTGAAAAAGGTTGCCCACTTATGAGTGTGAATCGATTTTCCTGGAGCAAATAATAATATCTTCATAGTTCCTCCTTCATAAGTGTTCTATGAACGGTTTTAACACGGCTTAGCCATGAGTGTTTTTCCATAAATGTGTCTTCAATATTCTTTCGAAGACTTAAAGATTGAGAAAGCATCTGCTGAATCGCATCTGCCATGCTGTCCGGATTATCCTGACAGACCACCCCATAGTTTCCGCTCTCAATAAAGCTTTTCTGTGCGGAACAGTCTGTAGCAATTACTGGTAAGTGATGCGATAAATATTCTACAAGCTTAACAGGTACAGAAAAATCATTATATTCACTACGGTAACGAGGAATAAATGCAAAATCCATCTTTTGATATAAATCCGTAAGTTCTTGACCACTGATATGTTGAAGTTCCACATCTAAATCTGAAAGTCTCTTCTTTTCCGTTGTAGAAAGTGCTTCATACTCATTCTGACGGCAAACAACTGTAAGCTTACAGTTTATAGCATCCTGATTGATTTTCTCTAGAGCATCAAGTAATAAAGGCAGTCCATAATCAGGATTGTTGATTCCACCAACATAAAGCCCATTTATACCTGAGATTTTTTTAACATGTAGCTCAGTCGCTTTTCCTCCAGGAGGCAACGGAACTTTTGGTACGTTTATATGTACATGTTTGCCCATCTCAGCACTCGGCAAGAAGATTGCGTCCATATATTCTTGATAAAAAGCTTCTTCTCTTCGATAGATGAACTGCATCACTTTCTTTTTAACACCTTTTAGTGGATACAGATCATCAAATTTCCAATACACATCTCTATAGAAAATACCTACTGGTACATTTTTTTCGTTTAAATAATTCAATACCTTTCGATCGATGAAAGGCTTTTTAGGAATATGGCCAGGATCAGTTAACCAAATGGGAATCGTTTGATTTTCCATATAACAAAACATAAGATTATCTAAATCTCCGTTTTGTTTTAACTGTTCGAATTGTTTTTCTCTTTCAGTTGAATGACCATGAATTTCAATAATTTCAACTTGCTCTTGCTTTCCCCACTGATGAAAAGCTTTTAACATTTCAACTGGACGAAGTTTTGACCCACTGTCCGCCTTTTTTGACACAGCAAATGGATAATAGACTAAAACACGTTTCATCTTCCTATTTCTCCTTTTCGTTTCATGAATGCTGTTGCCTCTAGCCTTAAGCGAACGACAAACAGACTGCCTAGTAGTGCGGCCGTAACGATCAGCCAAATTGGATTAACGATAAAATCTACAAATCCTCCCACTAACGTTCTAGGAATATTAATGGTGAAGTAGATGAATAAACTCAAGAAAACAGGATTTTTCGGTAATCGTAAGAAACAAATGTACAAAACTTGAATAAGTACACCAATATATAAAATGGATAGAAATACACCTAAATAGGAATAGTTCGCAAAAGCTTCTGCAACGAACAGTGTATTAAGCACACCACCCGTTCCGTCTTCTATCCTAGCTGGGAAAAAGTGCATCATCGCAATTCTTCCAGATCTTACTTGATCCATATTATAAAGATCCGAGATAATACCAGGAAAACTCTGGCCGTACAGATAAGGAACAACATCACCAAAATAATCGAGGTGCATATACGTTGGTGAAATTTGAGCAAATATAAGTCTTCCAATTGGTCCTTTATTATATCCTAAGAAGGCATCTAAACTGTTTGCACCCTGAATGAAAATGTACATTAGAATTAATAAGGAACTTCCTAAAAATCCATATAAAAATACCCGTTTCCAGTTAAATCTTAACGTACCCACATAAATTTTCAGCAAGATAAAACTGATAAAGTAGAAAAATACGGGTGATTTTGCAAGGTCATACGTCATGATTAGAATAGATGCTCCAAACAAGGCAAGAAATAATACATGCCAATGCGGCGCTCTTGTTCTAACATAATAAACATAAGCGACTAACGAAAGAACCGGCGTTAATGCGATGGCAAAAATGTTACGCACTAGCACGTTTCCTTTAAATCCTCTAGAAGCTTCAATGCGAAGTTCACCAAGATTAGTAGAACCTTTCAATAGCTCAAGAAGCGGAATCTTGTCTAACTTGATCATTGTATAAGCTACCGCTAATAAGCAGATAAAAGATAGTGCTGAAAATAGTAAAGCAAATTCATTTCTTCTCCCTTCAAAAGGAAGAACGACTGGAGCGTTTAAGTAATCTTCAAACTCTTTTTCCGCTTTAAAGCCTGCGAGCCTTGATACGATAGACATAATTAAAGGGAGGAAAAACATAACTGCACATATGATAAAAAAACCTATTATTCGAACTTCCTCATCTTTTATCTTATGAATCATGTAATAGTGATCTGTATCTGTAACGATAAAGATCGAACCAATGAAACTCGAGACCAAAAGTGAGTAGTAGAATGAAATGGAGAGCATATTAGGTTTTAGTATTGATAATGTTCCTGCAGCATATTTAAAAAGCATTATGGAAGCTGCTAAAACAGCAATCCAAATAAGTACAAACAGCATGATTTTCCTCCCGTTTTATCTAGGACTGTAAAATATCTACGATTTTCTCAGAAGCTTTTCCATCACCAAATACAGGCTTATAAGAAGGGTTTACATCTTTTTGTACCGCATCTAAAATTTTGCCTACATCTGTTCCTACTAAGATGTTTGCGTCACCTTCAAGTGTTTCAACCCACTCCGTTTGTTCACGCAATGTAACACATGGAACTTCCATGAAGTAAGCTTCTTTTTGAACGCCACCTGAATCAGTAAGAATTTTCTTTGCATGGTATTCCAAAGTCAACATGTCCAGGTAACCAACTGGCTCAATCACTTTTAAACCTGGAACAGAAGCAAGGTCGAATCCAATCGATTCTAGCTTGTGTTTTGTTCTTGGATGGATCGGCCATACTTTTGTACCTTCTGTTTTCGCGAAGGCGTCAAGAATGTTCTTCATCTTTTCAGGATCGTCTGTATTTTCAGCACGGTGGACCGTGATTAAATAAAAATCCTTTGAAGTAAGTTCATGGTCTGCTAATACTGTTGATTTCTCTTCAGCAAGCTGACGGTTATATTCAACAGCGTCGAACATAACATCACCAACATTAATCACATTATGAGTGATGTTTTCATTCGTAAGGTTTTCGATCGCTGTATCTGTTGGGCAGAACAAGTATTCTGAAACATGGTCTGTCATAATTCGGTTAATCTCTTCTGGCATTTTCTTATTGAAGCTTCTTAATCCTGCTTCGATATGAATAACGGGAACATGAAGTTTAGCTGCCGCAAGTGCGCCTGCTAATGTTGAGTTCGTATCACCATATACAAGTAAATAATCGGGCTTTTCGTCTAAGATGATTTTCTCAATCTCAGCAAGCATCTCACCCGTTTGTTTACCATGAGATCCTGAACCAATACCTAAATGAAAATCAGGCTTTGGAATGTGAAGCTCTTCAAAGAAAATATCAGACATGTTCGCATCATAGTGCTGACCTGTATGTATGATAAGTTCTGTATGTTTTTTTCTTAGTTCACGTGATACAGGTGCTGCTTTAATAAACTGAGGACGTGCACCAAGGACCGTAATAATTTTCAAAAGTATCAACCCTTTATGTTAGATTTGTTAAACTCCTGTACTAAAAAGGAATTAATATTGTATGGGTTTTTAAAAGTATGCCCATTAAGTTTAAACGATAATTTGCTTAAATAATCTTTGTACGAACCTGTGATTCCATACCATTCCATCGGATCCTTATGGTATTGCTCAAGCAGCTTCTTTTTTCGATACACTTTTCTCAGCATTTTGTATAGTTGGCTTTGTTTGTTTGTACCTTGTACCATAGTTAAATCGACTTTAACGGGTTTTGGGAAGTAGTCAGGGTACATTGAGTACAATGTTAAATCATACAAATATTTTTTATACCTTAAATCTAAAGGGACTCTAAGTATGAAGTGCATAATATCATCATCCCACAATGGTATTTCCCAGTTCTGATTATAAAAATCATAAGCTCTAACTGCATGAATAATGAACTTGGATTGCCTTTCTTTCGCATTCCAATACTCATACATAGAACTTGCACCGTCATTTGTTTGATATGGAAATTTTTTAATTGTATCGAGTATTTCTTGATCAATTCTGTCATTTACTTCTTTATCTGATGTTATCCAAAGCTTGTGATGTTTTCGTTTAATTTCACGCAATACGGTTTCAATAGAATATTGTTTGTCAGCAACTAAGTCAGGAGGAATATGCCCGCCAAAAGTGAAATCTCCAGAGTGCCCAGGAATAAACGTATAAGGTTCATCGGAATTTTTTACGATCTTAGAGACTGCAGGCCAATCTTGGAGATGTGCTTGTGAGGAATAATTAGACGCAAATATCTCGTATTGCTTCCATTCCTCGGAATTGTACCACTTATTCCAGTCGTTTTTTTCGTATTTATAAAAAGTCCATTTTAACCCTAAGCGCTCTGCAATTTTTTTACTTTTTGAGGATTCTTGGTTTCCTGCCCTTCCATAAGTAAAGGCTTGTAGATTTTCAGCACCGTTTTCTTTTAATAAAAGAGAGATAATGCGAGAATCAAACCCACCACTTAATGGAATCATAACGTTCTGATTCTTTACACGTTCATAAAGTTTGCTGAATGTCTTGTAGAGAACAGACTGCAGCTGTGAAACAGCCTCTTTTTCAGACATTTCTTCTGGGTGATGGAAAAATTCGTAGTAAGAATTTTTTTCAATCCCGTTATCTGCAAGTATTAGATATTCTCCAGCTTGAATTTGCTTCACACCTTGAAAGAGTGTTCTATCTTTTGCGGTATATCCCGTAATGGTATATTCGTATAAGGCTAACTCATCAATACCCTGATTTACAGGATCGGTATGAAGATGATCTGTTACACACCATCCAGTTCCATTCTGATAATAAAAGAGCGGTATGGAACGTTTTCTATCTACAGAAATGACTGAATAGTCTTTATTGATGTAAACAAACGCAAATTCCCCTGAAAGTTCTTCAGCAAATTTTTTCCCAATGCTTCCCTCTTTCAACAGCGATAAAAAATACTCTTCGTTAATTAGAACTCCGTTTAAATAGGCATAACCAGCAAAATAAAAACTTTGATCTCCAAACGATACAACTCTCCACTTTTTATGTTGAAGTTTAACTTCAATCTGATTATTCAATTGAATCCCCCAAATGTCCCTTTTTTCTAAAATCCCTGTCTACCCGTGATACGCCAACCGAAGCAAAGAAAAGCAACCAAGCTGTTAATACATGCCAATTTGATACAGAATCGTTTTCTTGAATCCAAACCATTGCACCGACTAAAAGTATTGTGATTAAGAATAATATAGATATTTTAAGAAACGAAATTGGAATATAGTATACTTTTTGACTCTTACGAAATACCAAAACAACGGCAATGATATAAGATAATAAATATGCAGCGACCGTACCCCAAATGGAGAACATAGGGATAAGAAGTAAATTCAAAATTACATTGACTACCGCCGCTATTCCGAAATAATAAGAAATGTACTTGGTTTCTTTCTTAATAAACAAGCCTACTGAAATGATTAAGTAATAAAAGTTTAAAAAGGTAACGGCAGAAATAGGACCAACATACTGATACGATGCTGCATATGCGTCATCAAGTATTTGTATCACCCAAGGCATAACCGTAGTGATTGCCATCACTCCAAATAGTCCTATAAGTAAGATACCTAAATACAGTTTAGCAAACAACTGCTCGTTTCCTTTTTTATCCTTTAATTCCATTGAATATGGACGCCATGCCATCTGAATTCCAGTTGTAACGAGTGTTATTAAAGTCGCAAACTTCATTGCAGACCCATAAATGCCCACATCTTCCATCGAACCAAACTCACGTAAGAAAAACCGATTAGAGTTAACGATAACCCAAAAGGCAATAGAAGCTGGAACGAGTGGAGCTGCATACTTCAACACTTCTTTTAAAATGTCTTTATCTATTCTAAACCGTAAAAATGGTAACAACTGCTTTCCCATTAGTAAAAGAACTAAAAATACTGCAATTAATCTCCCTAGGATAATGCCTTCTACGGAAGTCCAAATGAATCGTAAAAAAACGTATGAAATCAAAGCAATCAGAAACATTTTTCCTACGGTGTAAGCGACTACTTTTAACGTTTTGTATTCAAACCTAAATACAGACAAGACAAGGACAAGAACCGTATCAATCAATAATACACTTACAGCAAAAAGTAACGCTCTATAATTTTCTGTATCTTTTAGTAGCAACTCAGATAGGCTATATCCACCGACTAATACAATCAATACAAAAAATAGAGCAATCATTAATCGAAATGTAAGTACATTACGAATATAAGCCCATCTTTTTTCTTTATCTTTCACATCAAAATAATAAAAAGCTAATGCTGAATCCGTTCCAAAGATAATTAGAAAGGTAAGCATGGCTGTAGTTGAGTCAATTAAGTCTATTACCCCATACTCGGAAGGAGTGAGGTAGTACGTATAGATCGGAAACATTAAAAAGGCAATAAATTTCGTGCCTAGATTCATAAATGCGTAAAGGAGGGAATCCCCTCCTAAACGCTTAATTTGTGCGAGCAAATTCCAACAACTCCCGATCTGGAACTTCCTTGGTTATTTTAGCTGGTACACCTTTGATGACCATTTTCGGCTCAGTGTCTTTCGTAACTAAGGCACCTGCAGCTACAAACGTTTCTTCTGCAACTGTGATACCAGGTAAGATGATTGAAGCTCCACCAACACGTGCGCCACGCTTTACGATTGCACCTTTAATCTTATCGAAGCGCTCTTCTGTACGACCCATAAAGTTATCATTCGTTGTTGTTACACATGGAGCGATAAATACATGATCTTCTAGTGTTGTATAAGCCGTGATGTATGAATTAGATTGAATCTTCGTGCGTGTACCAATCTTCACATGGTTTTCCACCGTAACACCACGACCAACAATCACATAATCAGCGATCTGTACGTTTTCACGAACACTCGCAAGATCAGCAATCAAGGTATTAGCACCGATCTCAGCTCCGCGATAGATAACCGCGTTCGCTCCAACCGTCACATCTTCTCCGATCGTTAAAGCAGGAATGTTATCGCTAAGCTTTACCGTGCTTGTTTTAGCAGGTTTAGGTGGCTTACCTAATACAGCTCCATCAGAAATTGTTGTGTTGTCACCAATTTCTGTGTCTGCATGAATCGTAACTCGGTTTCCAACAATTACGTTCTTCCCGATTTTTGCACCTTTTTCGATTACTGAAAAATGTCCAATTTGTACAGAAGAATCAATGTGTACTGAAGAATCAACAAAGTTCATGAAGTTATCCCCCTAAAGTTTGGATTAAAGCTTAACGTAACGAGCTGGTTTGTTTTCCACGTTCTTCATCGCATTACGAGTATCAAACAATACTGAACTGTTTTGAGCGATCATTTCATAATCAAAGTTGCTGTGATCTGTCGTTAATAGAACAAGATCCGCATCTTGTAAAAGTTCTGGTGTTAAGTTATACGTTTCAACCGTTTCACCGTTCAATCGGAATGAAGGAACAAACGGATCTACTACAGTCACATCTGCACCGTTTTCTTTCATTTGAGTCAAGATCGGTAATACTGGAGATTCACGCATATCGTCGATGTCTTTCTTGTATGCCACACCAAGTACAACCACTTTGCTTCCACGAAGCGCTTTTCCATCTTCGTTAAGAAGACGCATTGCACGATCTACTACGTACTCAGGCATCGCGTTGTTGATTTCACCCGCAAGTTCGATCAAACGTGTGTGGTAGTTATATTCACGTGCTTTATATGTTAAATAGAACGGATCGATCGGAATACAGTGACCGCCAAGACCTGGTCCTGGGTAGAACGCCATGAATCCATAAGGCTTTGTTTTCGCTGCATCGATTACTTCCCAAACATCAATACCCATACGTTGGCAAAGGATGGCCATCTCGTTTGCAAGGGCAATGTTGATGTGACGGAACGTGTTTTCGAAGATTTTTTCCATTTCAGCTACTGCAGGAGTCGATACTTCATGTACATCCCCTTCAAGTACAGCACGGTATAAAGAAGCTGCTACTTTTGTACAGTTTGGTGTGATCCCACCCACTACTTTTGGTGTGTTCTTCGTGTTGAAGTCTTTGTTACCTGGATCTACACGTTCTGGAGAGTAAGCAATAAATACGTTTTCTCCTGTTACAAGACCCGCTTTTTCAAGTGCAGGCTTAACGATTTCTTCTGTTGTTCCAGGGTAAGTTGTAGATTCAAGCACAACGAGCATACCTTCATGTGCGAATTTAGCAATTTCATTTGCAGAGCTTTCTACATATGAAGTATCTGGCTGCATGTACGTATCAAGTGGAGTCGGTACACAGATTGCTACAGCATCCACATCTTGAATACGAGCGTAATCTGTTGTAGCTTCAAGACGTCCCGCTGCGATCATCTCGTTAAGATCTGCATCTACTACGTCACCAATATAGTTAATACCAGAGTTTACTTGATCAACACGAGCTTGTTGTACGTCAAAACCAATTACTTTATAACCAGCTTTTGCTTTTTCAACTGCTAGTGGAAGTCCTACATATCCTAGTCCTACTACTCCAATTACAGCTTCTTTATTTTCAATTTTATTTAATAAGTTTTCTGCCATACTCATTTTAATTAATCCCCTTTATAAGTTAACTTTTGTGCCTTTTTCGGCTGATTCTAACATGGCTAATATTAATTTAACAGGTGCAAGTCCATCTTCACCATTTACGATTGGCTCACGGTCTTCTTGAACCGCTTTTACCATATCTTCAACGATCCATTGATGGCCCGGTTTACCTAGTGGATTATCTTTAATACTTTCGTTAAAACGATCTTTCGCATCTTCAGGCTCACCTTCAATATCCCAAGTATCTAGGAATAAAGCATTGGAACCACTGATTTTCACAGAAGCGGTTTCACCAAAAATAGCAAGCGACTCTTCTAAGTTCTTTGGATAGATCGTTGTTGCTGCTTCAATGACACCAATCGCTCCGCTCTTAAATGTGACAACAGCAGCTGATACGTCTTCTGCTTCGATCTTACGGAAGCGAGTAGCTGCCATAGCTTGTACCGATTCAACAGGTCCCATGAACCATAATAAAAGATCCAGGTTGTGAATTGCTTGGTTCATTAAAACGCCGCCGTCGAATTCTTTCGTTCCACGCCAAGGGGCTTGATCATAATACTCTTGACCACGGTTCCAACGAACTGTTGCGTTTGCGTGACTCAATTTCCCGAAACTGCCTGCTTCCATCTTCTCTTTCAGCTTCATAACAGCTGGTCTGAAGCGGTTTGGATGAACAACAGCCAATTTAACACCTTTTTCTTTTGCTGTTTGAATCATTTCTTCAGCATCTTCAAGTTTTAACGACATCGGCTTTTCAACGATAATATGCTTGTTGTGACTAGCTACGATTTTCGTTAATCGTGCATGAAGCCCTGAAGGTACACAAATATTTACGACATGAATCTCAGGGTTTACTTTTAACATCTCATCAAGATCTGTATAAGTTTCGTACGTCCCTTGGTATTCCTCAAGTCGATCAGCGTTGTTGTCACAAACCGCAACAAGCTTAGCTCCTTCAGCTTTTTCAATGGCATCAATATGCTTTTTAGCAATGTGCCCCATGCCCACTATTGCGAAATTAATCATGTTTGTAAAACCTCCTGGCATTGACGATATATTTCCAAACGATAAGTGTAATGATGGTTAAGAAGATACCTGCTACGAATCCTAAAAGCATATTTGTACGAAGATGTTTAGGATCTTCGTTGACTTCATCCTTAATTACTTGAGGATGCTCATATAATTTAATGTCTTCATTCATTCTCTTTATACTTTCAGTTACTTCTTTTAAATTATAATCATATTCCAAGAAACGAGTGAGTTCTTCTTCATCAAGTTTTCCCTGTTCCAATAGTGTCACAAAAGCAGGCATGATCTGATTTAATAATGTCACACGTTCTTCTTTCAACTTGATGCCTTCTTTAGTAACATCAATATCTAATTTAGCCTTTTGTTTAAGGGCTTCGTAGTACTCAGAAGATATTCCTTCCAATTCTTTCTTCACTTGGTTTTTATCGTCCCCTTTGACGATAAAAGTAACTTGATCTTGTTGATCAACCTTCACCTCTAAAGAATTGTTTCTTACTAACTTCCCGTATTTATCTTGGGCGTACTCAGGATCAGTAATAATTCCTCTTACATCCCCAGTATATACAATCGCTTTCCCTGTATAGTTCGCACTCTGCAACATACTTAATAGGGCACCAATCAAAAGAGCAACTATTGGTAATATTACAAAAAGCCACTTTTTCTTCCAAAAAAATGACAAGTATTCGTACAGAACAAATCTTTCTTTATTCTCTGTCACTACCTATACCTCCGCTCGATTCATAAAAATGAAATAAAAGCCCCCTCAGAACCAGGGGGCATCGTTACTAGGCTTGTTTATAGAATGCTGCAATTTGCTCTACAACATACTTTTGTTGCTCAATCTTCAATTCAGGGAACATTGGAAGTGAAACAGCTTCTTTAGCAGCTTTTTCAGAGATTGGGAAATCTCCTTCTTTATATCCAAGCTCTTTGAATACAGGTTGAACATGCAATGGAAGCGGGTAGTAAACCATCGTTTGTACACCGTTCTCTTGCAAGAACTTTTGAAGCTCATCACGTTTTTCAACACGAATTGTATACTGGTGGAATACGTGATAACGATCTTCTGCTTCAACAGGCGTAACGACTTTGTCACCCAAAGCTTCTGTTAACAATTCTGTATAATTTTTAGCTTTTTCTCTGCGTAAAGAGCTCCACTTATCTAAATGAGGGAACTTCACATTCAGTACAGCTGCTTGTAATTCATCAAGACGGCTGTTGTAACCTAGAATGTGGTGGTAATATTTCGGCTTACTTCCGTGTACACGGATTACGCGCATTGTATCAGCGATCTCATCGTTGTTTGCAACGATCATACCGCCGTCACCATATGCACCAAGGTTTTTAGTTGGGAAGAAACTAAATGTAGCTGCGTCTCCTTGCTCTCCAACTTTTTTTCCTTTATATGAAGCACCAATTGCTTGTGCTGCATCTTCAACAATATAAATGTTGTGCTTTTTAGCGATCTCAACAATTGGATCCATGTCAGCCATTTGTCCATAAAGGTGAACAGGAATAATTGCTTTTGTTTTGTTCGTAACAGCTGCTTCAATCTTAGCAGGATCAATGTTGAACGTTACTGGATCAATATCAACAAATACAGGAGTAGCGCCAGCTCTTGCAATAGCTCCAGCTGTTGCAAAGAACGTGAAAGGTGTAGTGATTACTTCGTCACCTTGTTTAACTCCACATGCTTGAAGTGCAATATGTATTGCATCACTTCCGTTAGCAACTCCGATAGCATTTTTAACGTTGCTATATGCTGCAACATCAGCTTCTAATTTTTTTACGTTATCACCAAGGATAAAACGAGAAGATGACATTACTTCATCAAGTACTGTAAGCATTTCATCTTTTAAAGACTGATACTGCTCTGAAAGATCTAACATTGGTATTTGCATAGTAAAAATAAACCTCCATATTGTCTAAAAAAAGCGAGATTTGGTACAACCAAAGACATTGTACCACACTTTTTTAGTATGTCCTTAACTTTATAATTTTCTCTCTAAAAAACCGTTCGTGAGCAAAAGCTCACAAACGGCGGTATCTACTGTCTTCCTGTAACTTTTCGATAAATCGCCATAAATGGTCTGTACTTCACATGTACCAAACCAATGACTTCTGCAATGATTTCTGTAACAACTAAAAGGGCAAAAATGATGAGTACAGATCCCCAAAGTGTTGTTCTTGAGAAAACAACTGCACTTACACTAAAGATAACACCTAAGCCATAGATCGCTAATACCGTATTTCGATGCGACAATCCTAATGCTAAAAGTCTATGATGCAAATGAGATTTATCTGGGCTTGAGATTGGACGCTTGTTTACAATCCTTCTGATGATCGCAAATGTCGTATCAAATACCGGAACACCCAAGATAATAATCGGAACGATAAAACTAAAGAGCGTTACACTCTTAAAGAGTCCTAGTAAGGAGAGGATAGCTATCCCGTAACCTAAGAATAAGGCACCTGTATCCCCCATGAAAATCTTTGCTGGATGAAAGTTATAAAATAGGAAACCAAGTATGCTTCCTAATAAGATTAGAGCAAGTCCGAAGATTAATGCCTTTCCAGCTATTCCCGCCATAAATGCAATCGTTGTGATTACAATAAAAGATGTACCTGCAGCCAATCCATCAAGTCCATCAATTAAGTTAATGGCGTTTGTGATCCCTACGATCCAAAGAATCGTAATCGGATAAGTCCACCAGCCTAAATCAAACATACCGATGAACGGGATGGTTAGGAAATCAATTTTCAATCCACTTGCCACAACAGCCGCTGCAGCTATTATTTGACCAAGCAGCTTTGTTTTCGCGGATAACTCCATCATGTCATCCATGATACCAATGGCAATGATGACAATGGCACCAATCGAAATGGCGGTTACTTGTTCTTTATATAAGCCACTTACGTAAAAACCAACCATAACTCCGATAAAGATCGCAAGACCACCAAGTCTCGGCATAACTTTTTCATGAACTTTTCTGCTATTCGGTTTGTCGGTAGCTCCAATTTTGATAGCTAATTTAATGACGAATGGTGTCACAATTAGTACAGTTATGAAAGAAGCGATGGAGGCTAAAATTAATATCCAATTCATTTTATATCCCCTCAAATATATTTAAAAAGCTTCGAGAATAATCGTATCACATGAAAGTGGAAAATCAATCTTTTTTTAAGATCTTTGACATTTGTTAATAAATCTTCACAAAGTCTAATCTTACTCATACATTCCCCTAAATGCTAACAATTTAACGATGCAATGTTCACCAATTCTCTACCCGATAACCTTCGTATACCGGAATAGTTTTCTGGTATACCGATTTGAAATTATTTAATATGTAAATAACACCAATATTCGTCAAAATATGATATAATTTGGTTAAATTATATTTTTTTGGGAGAGAAACAAGTATGTTATCGGTTGTAAAAAAATTTATTGGATCAGGAAGCAGTCATGACATCAAACGCTTAAACAAAGTAGTTTCTGAGATAAACGCGCTAGAACAAGCTTATGAAAAACTTTCTGATATAGAAATTAAAAATAAAACCAAAGAATTAAAGGAACGCATACATAACGAAAAGGATGACATTCGTGCAGAAGCTTTTGCTCTTGTAAGAGAAGCTTCAAAACGTGTACTTGGCCAACGTCATTATGATGTGCAATTGCTAGGTGGTCTAGTATTAATAGAAGGAAATATTTCAGAGATGCAAACTGGAGAGGGAAAAACGCTCGTAGCCTCCCTTCCTAGCTTCTATTTAGCGCTTTACGGAAAAGGCGTTCACGTCATCACAGTAAATGAGTATTTAGCAAAACGTGATTTTGAAACGATCGGAAGAATCCATGAGTACCTTGGGCTATCAGTCGGCTTAAATATTTCGCAATTGGAAGCTTCCGAAAAGCAGCAGGCTTACCAAGCTGACATTACATACGGGACAGGTAATGAGTTTGGCTTTGATTATCTGCGTGATCACATGGTACAAGATTCATCAGAGAAAGTGCAAAGAGCCCTTTCTTATGCCATCATCGATGAAATTGACAGTATTTTAATCGATGAAGCGAGAACACCTTTAATCATCGCGAACAAATCCAATCTTTCTGCAGGGTTGTTTAAAATCGTAGCCATGATCGTTAGTTCCTTTAAAGAAAAAGTCGACTATGAACTGTATAAGGATACAAAACAGATCGTACTATTAGATAGTGGTGCTGAAAAGATTGAAAAAGCATTCGGCTTATCGAACTTATATGAAGCTGAACATCAATTACTTTTCCATATGGTCACACAATCCCTTCGTGCTCATTTTATTATGAGAAATGATGTAGATTACATTGTAAAAGAAGAGAAAGTGCAACTTGTTGATTCGTTTACCGGACGTATTATGGAAGGTCGCACATACAGTGAAGGATTACACCAAGCGATCGAAGCAAAAGAAGGAATTGAAGTAAAAGAAGAAAATAATACGCAAGCCTCTGTTACCATTCAGAATTACTTCCGTTTATATACACATCTATGTGGTATGACTGGGACCGCTTATACTGAACGAGGCGAGTTTTGGAACACATATGGCATTAACGTAGTGATCATCCCAACAAACAAAACACGAGCTCGAATTGATCTTGAGGACATGATATACATCGACAATCAGTCTAAAAATCAATGTTTATTAGAAGAAGTTACTAAGTACAATCGTATCGGTAAACCTGTTTTGATTGGAACAACTTCTATCGAACAATCTGAGGAAATCTCCGAACTGTTAACGAAGAACGGTTTAAAACACCAACTTTTGAACGCAAAGAGTGAAGAGCTTGAAGCTGGAATGATTGCATTAGCCGGACAAAAAGGACATATCATGATCGCTACAAACATGGCTGGACGCGGAACGGATATTCTTTTAGGTGAAGGTGTAGCTGAACTAGGTGGTTTACACATTATCGGTACACAGCGTCACGAAAGCCGAAGAATCGATAATCAGCTTCGTGGACGTGCAGGCCGTCAAGGTGACCCTGGTACTACTCAATTTATCGTTTCTTTAGAAGATGATCTGTTAAAGGGATACGATAAGGATGAATTACAAAAGTATATGAAAAAAGTGAAAGCTGATGAAAAAGGGCGCATCACAACTCCTTCTATTAATAAGTTCATCGACAAAGTTCAAGAAAGTACAGAAGGCATATACGCATCTTCTCGTTCTCACTTATTAAAATTAGACGATGTCTTAAACGCGCAGCGAAAACGTGTTTATGAGCAAAGAAATATCTTACTTGAAAGTTCTGAGCCTGAAACTCTCTTAGTACAGCTTATGGAGAATTACTTAAAAGCAGAAACAGATGAGTTTTTAACTTCTGTTAAAGACAATCATATCGATGAAGCTAAACAAGCGTTTAACGAATCCGTCTTGCAGATCTTACCTATTGCGAATATTGAACGTGAAGAAATCGAACATCTTGATAAAATCGAGCTTCATGAAATGGTTGAAGATGCTTTCCAACCAATCAAAACATTCATTTTAGAAGAAAAGGACAACGTCATGGCCTACCGTTCTATCATGTTACGACTTTTAGATTCGTTATGGATCGAGCATTTAGAGAAGATGGAACGGCTAAAAGAAGGGATTCACCTACAGTCTTACGGACAAGAAGATCCTTATCGTACATTTGAAAAGGAAGGTTTCTATTTATTCCAAGAGTTCCAAATGACGTTTGCACAACAAGTACTTATTCTAACCCAAAAACAAATACAGCAGCATAAATACGAAGAAGAAAAACAAGAGATCGGAGGGTAATTACATGACACAGTTAGATACGAATCAAAAAATAGAGACAACTCTTTCTTTCCATCCAGATTGGGATGTCCCTGCTGAAGATCGTTATGTTTTTCAATATCATCACATGCAATTGAAACCTCTAGAACCGAACCAACTATCCATTCAGAGCATCGATTGCATCGAAAGTGAAGAGTTTGTTATTATCACTGCTTTTATCCGCAGTTCACTCGATAAGCCCATTCGTCTTGAAGATGTAAATTTGATCTTATTAGATGAAGAAAAAAATTCAATCGCTCGCAAAAAGTTTGAGTTGGACGGTCTGGGTGAACTCCCAGCTAGTTCCTGCCGTCCGTGGAGATTCATTTTCGAGAAACACGAGTTAAATGAAGCATTCGATAAAAACGGTGCCTGGTCACTCGCTTTTGAGAT
This sequence comes from Fictibacillus sp. 18YEL24, assembly GCF_015903855.1. GTDB lineage: Bacteria > Bacillota > Bacilli > Bacillales > Fictibacillaceae > Fictibacillus > Fictibacillus phosphorivorans_C. Next base: position 612,189 of record NZ_JACZDT010000002.1, on the reverse strand, counting down.
TCAAAAGCGTATGAAACCGTCAGACCATCGCTTAGAACTATCAGAAAGCTGGAATGAGTCGCTGTCTACGGACCAAAAAACTCAGCTTGAAGCACTGCTCAGCCAGTTACCTGTCCTCAATCCAGGTGAAGTGAATATTATGGGGATCCAAGGAACAGAGAATGCAGACCAATCGTTAACCATTTCTTTGCTTATTCGTAACGGCTCTGAGAATAACCTTGAAATCAGCCAATTGCCACTTCATGTGTTGAATTCTGAGGGGGAGCAAATTGCAGCCGGAAGTTTTAATCTTGAAGGATTGACAGTGATGTCGAATACAAGTAAACCGTGGTCCTTTACCTTCCCAAAAGTGATGGTAAACCAAGATAAATTGCCACTTACAACGTGGAAAGTGGTTATTCCTCAAGCTTAAGTTGAATGAACTAGTAGAACCCAGCCTGAGAGTATGATGCTCTTATGCTGGGTTTTTTGTGTGATCTAGCTTGGTTGAAGGAAGAATGGATTCGGGTTGTGATATCAAGAATGCTGGGTATTATATCAAGAATTTTGTCAAGGTTATCAAGAAAACCATGATTTATAAATCAAAAACAAAAGCTCACGTCCCATAAATGGGCGCGAGCTTTTGTTTACTTTTACTCTTTATTTTGCAAAAGCGCCAGAGAACACATAACCAATGTCACCCGTTGAATTAACTTTAACTTTATAAAACACAAAATGGTTTATACCCGTTGCATCGCTAATACCTTTTTCTAGAATCTGAACTTCGTTACCCGCTGCAAGAGTATATTTTTCTTTTACAATTGTGTTAGGCTCAGGTCTAAATTTTGTACTCGTAGTAATCTTTAATGTCTGCCCAGCTTTATAAATTTGGGTTGTCTTATTTTGAATATTCGTTTCGTATTGCAATTTTGGAGTGAAATCCAAAATTCCATTATTTACGGAGATATCATAGACCAAATTGTTAAAATTAAAAACCTTTACTTGGCTTGAACTTCTAATAAATTCAAAGATTTTGTTTTGATAGTTTCCACTATTAGTAGGATGATTGATTGAACTCCTTCCATTATAAGCCAAAACAGCAAAATACCAGTTTTCTAAAACATCTGGATCTCCATCATTTATTCTGGGTAGCAAATCTCCTGTCCAGCTCCATTTTTCTTTTAAAAGCTTTGCTCCTATTTCTATGTTGTAACGTGTATCGTATTTAAGATCTTCAACTACGGCAGTTGGATGATTTGTAATTTGCATGATTCCAATACCATTATCACTGCTTATAATAGGTTCTCCATTATTTTTGAACTGCTGAAATTTCAATGTATTTCCAGACTCTTGATACGCAATCGCCTTTAAAATCTCAGGTGGAATTCCATTTTCGATTGCAACTTCCGTAATTAAATCTTTCATTTTGTTTTGCGGAAGAACAATTTTCTCCATTGTTGCATTGTATTTATTGTTTAATGCAGCTTTCAAAGTTGGATAGTTAATGAAAGCATCATATGACCGGTACTCATTTACCATAACTGGTACATCTGGACTTGATACACCGTCTGGTAATTCTAACGCTTGAACATCGTCTAGTATCATACTTGATGTCACTTCGTGTTTAACACCACTTTTCAGGCTCTCCGCTGGAGCTTTATACTTCGCCAAAATAGCATCTCTTGTAGATTGACCATATACGCGATAAAGAAGAATTGCTTGTTTTCTAATCTCCTCAGATAAAATATGATAAGTATTTTCTAATTTTTCAAGATCGCCACTATTAATATGTGTATTTAAAATCATTTGCTGCTGTTCAATTTTTTCACCTGCAGTAATAGCATCAATATACGCAACTCCACGATCTATATAAACCTTAACATTCTTTTTTAAACGGTCGTTTAATGTCGCTTGTTGTGAAAGAGGCAAAGTAGAGACTGCCGTTTCTGCCTTCTTTTTGTATTCTTTCGTTGTATTAAACAATTTCATATCGGGGTATTTTACAACTTTTGTGTGTTCTACCGACAAATCCCACTTTAAAGTTGTTGCATACCCCTCAGCCTGCCTAACTAACTTCTCAGCCTCCGAATAAGTAGCCGCTTCTGCCGACTGTCCTCCCCATAGCACTGCAGAGAACACTGTAGCTAACAGGGTCGTTTTTAAAACATTTCTCATTCCCAGTCCCCTTTTCATAAAAAATAACCTTTTAAAATACCATACTAGTATCTCAAAAGGTTACATTCTTTTCCAGTGTTAGATTTCCTGTTTTTCCATTATTTATTATTGTAATCCATTTAAAATTGCTAATTTTGATTTAGATGGCGTACGGTAGTCTATTAAACTCGTGTTTTTCTTAAGAAAAAGAGATCCACCTAATCCATAAATACCGCCTTGTTCAGAACGATATTGATATACTCTAAACTGTTGTCCAGGTTGAAGTGTACGTTCTTTAATTAATGTACCTGCAGCTGTTCGCTTATAAACATCAGTAGATTTTAATACTTTAACTTTACCAATCTGACCCTTAACCATTAATAGTCCGTCCCAATACACTTTTGTAGGATCAATAGAAGAGGTTGATGCAGTAGCTACATAACGCTTTGCACCTACATAACGATCTTTCCAATAATAGTCGCTTAAGCCTGACTTTGTAACGCCGTTTGAAGCACTATGTATAAATTGTTGATGTCCAACATATACGCCTGCGTGTGAAGCACCTGATTTATATGTAGTAAGAAACACTAAATCTCCTGGTTGCAGATTGCTTTTTGATACTGAATCTCCACCTGCAAACATGTCCGCGGAAGTTCGTGGCAAGCTCACATTTTGTTGTTTATAAATATATGTAATGAATCCAGAGCAATCAAATCCTGAAGGGCTTGTCCCACCCCATTTGTATGGCACCCCTATTTGCTTTTTTGCATCTGTAACAAGTTTATCTATTGAAAAAGCGTATGTACTTTTAGTTCCAATGGCTAATGTGAGTAAAATAAATAATATTCCCGATAGTGTAAGCTTTAAAACCTTCATTTCAAACCCCCTATGGTAATTTCTTTCCCCTACTACAAAATTTTACATCTTTTATCACAATAGTGCGGTTACAATTCGACAACTAATGTTACATTAAGATTACACATTGGAGATTTTCATGACTTTTATAGTTATAAATACCTAATTTTTTTCTTTCAATTTGTAAAAATGACATAAAATGAAATTCAAACATTCATTTAGCCTAGGTATTTGTAATGGAATGATAGACAAGAAATGACAAAAAACCGCCTGTGATTTACAGACGGTTTTTATTCATACTATTTAATTATTGAATATCTGTTACAGCCCATACCATAGATGAATCGCCATCTTCATAAGACTCAAGGCTAACTAAAGCTGTAAATGTTCTACCTGCGTTTTCAAACGTAATAAGTTGTGGTTCAAAGTCTACTAATGGATCCTCTAACTCATACTCTACTACTTCGCCTTCTGCTGTCGTATTATCGAACATTACAGAAATTGTGTTATTATCAATCATTTCAATTGTGTACACGTTATAATTCGGGTTATCATATAACATTTCTTCAATTGTAAAAGATGTACTTAATACTTCATAGTAAAGAGATTCATAATAAAAGTCATTATCTACTTGATATAACCAGTCAATCGCACTTGATAATGCTTCCGTGCTTTCTGCGCTAGTATCTGCTGCAGTCGCATCATCTAAAAGCATAAGAACCGTTACTGGAATAGAAGCTTCATTTTTAACTTTCTCAGCTGGTGCTTTGTATTTAGCTAGAATTGCATCACGTGTAGATTTACCATACACGCGATATAGAAGAATTGCTTGCTTGCGAATTTCAAAAGATAAGCTGTGGTATAACTCTTCAGTCGTGTCATCTCCGAAGTAGCCATCATTTAAATTGTTTTTCAGTTCAATTTGTACAGCTTTGATTTTTTCACCCGCAGTAATTGCATCGATATAAGCAGCTGCACGAGTAAGGTGGAGTTTAACGTTGTTGTTCAAACGTGTTTGAAGCGCTGTTTTTTTCGTTCCGCTGCTAAGTGTGTTTACTGCACTTTGAGCTTTTTGTAAAGCATCTTTTGTTTGATTGTATAACTTCATGTTTGGGTATTTTATTGTTTTTGTAGTTTCATAGGAAATTTCCCATTTTAATGCTCCTGCATATCCCTCTGCAGTTTTTACTAACTTCTCAGCTTCTGTATATGTAGCTGCACTAGCACTGTTTCCTCCTGCAAATAATGCAAGAACGATTGCAAAGCTAAGTAATGACAATAAAGCTTTTTTCATTGCCAATTTTTACTCCCCCTGTAAAATAATTTAATTTTTTGGAAATAACTTTAATATTCCCTAACTAAATATAATCCTAGTTATCCTTTTTGTCTATACGATTTCATTCGACAAATTTTTACACAGAAAAACCCTATTTGTAAGGCTTTCTTGGTATTTTTCTTATCTTTGTAAAACCTTTATAAAATAATTAATAAGTTTTTATTGAGAAATAGCAAAAAATTAATAAGGACCAGCTTTTGCTGGTCCCTACCTCTTATTGATAATATTGCTTTAATCCTTCGACAATAGCCGATGCAGCTTGATCTCTAAAGGAAGTTGTAGCCATTCTTTTCGCTTCATCTGCATTTGTTATAAAGCCAAGCTCTACAAGTACAGATGGAATGCGAGTGTATTTGATTACATAGAAGCCAGCTTCCTTAACGCCACGATCACGCGTTCCTAGTGTTTTAATCATGTTTGATTGAATGTTCGTTGCCAATTCTAAACTTTTTTCTTTTTGATATTGGCTATCGTAGAATGTTTCTGTTCCATAAGCCGTGCTTGCGGCTGCATTCGCATGAATGCTTACAAAAGCACTACCCCCGGAATTATTAGCAATCGCAGCTCGTTCTTCAAGTTCTAAAAACACATCTGATGAGCGCGTCATAATAACTTTTGCACCAGCATCTGTTAGCTTCTTCTGAACTCGTAGAGCTACATCTAATACAACATCTTTTTCTTTTAACCCATTTGCAACAGCACCCGGATCCTTTGCTCCGTGTCCTGCATCAATAACTATTGTTTGACCTTTGAGCGTCCCACTTCCGCCATCATATGTTAGATATGCACTATGTACATATCCAGCTATAGCTCCTGTAACATACACCCAATCACCGGATTGCGATGTTACAGTTACTGTATCACCGGTATGCAATTTGCCTATAACGGAATAAGCTGTTGACGGACCCGTTCTAACATTTAAATTATCCGTATTGACAGTGGCTTGCCTCCCGCTCGACTGAGCAGGATTTAATAGATTAGAGAAGATCGTCTTTTCCTTTGCCGGCAACAAAACTAATAGTTTATTAACCTCCGAAGTAAGGGATTGCACGGTGTTTGTTTGTCCTTTTGACTTTGCTACAGCTAAATCGTCTAGCTTCATCTTAACAGTAACAGCATTTGCTGTTTTTCGTTTTACAGATTCAGCAGGTGCTTTGTACGTGTTTAAGATGGCCGTTCGAGTGGTTTGTCCATATACGCGATATAATAGAACTGCTTGCTTTCTTATTTCAGAACTCATTGAATGATAAGCTAGTTCTGTAGAATCACTTGCTGGGTTTTGAGAATAATAACTTTCGAAAGATGATTTCTTTTGAGTGATTTTCTTTCCTGATGTTATGGCATCTATATACCCTTGTGCTCTTGAGAGATGAAGTTGGACATTATTTTTGATTCTTGTTTGTAATTCATTTTTCACAGAAGAAGCTGGTAATGAGTTGACAGCTTGTTGAGCCTTATCTTTCGCGGCTTTTGTAGCGTTATAGACCTTCATATCCGGATATTTTACCGTTTTCGTATACTCGACTGAGATCTGCCATTTTAAAGCGGTAGCATGACTTTCAGCCAACTGAACGTGCTTTTTTGCCTCTTGAGACGACATCGCAAAGGTTTTTACTTGGAAAGATAGTGTGAATAATACGGCTACGATTAGTGCAAAGATCCATCTCATGTTGTTACTTCTTACTGCAAACATTTTATTCTCCTCCCCGGTTTCAATTACAAGTTATATATCGACCAGGGATTCGTTATCTTTATATAAATGATGGAAATGAAGATTAAGATATTATTAAGAAAAAATGATGGAGGATATAAACACCACTCCCCTCCTAAAAGGTCCGATATGAGTTTAATAGTAAAATAGTAATGTATTTTGAAATAAATTACAAAAGTGAAACCTCTTTCCATATAGTTTCGTCTAATAAATGTTAGAAATAATACAATTCGGGAGGGTCTTATGAAAAAACTTGTTTTTGCTTGTGCCTGTCTGTTATTCACGCTATTCTTTTACAACTCTTCACAGCAAGTCAATGCGGAAGATAACCTAAAGTACAAGAATTTAGTTACAACTGTTGATAAAGTAGAAGTGAAGTGGGGAGCATCATCCAATTATCAAACTGTATTTACAATGAACAAAGGAACTCGTGTTCATGTTCGAGATACATTTGTAGGAGCTGATGGACAAAAATGGATCTCTCTCGCAACCCATCGCAACAAATCAGGATGGGCTAAGGTGGATCAATTTAAAATCCCAGGACCAGAAGCAGGAAGAAAAGCATTAATCTTTAATGATGTAGAAATTAGAAGAGGTGCAGATTTTGGATATGCACCAGTTGCTACCTTACTAAAAGGATCAATAGCTACACAAGTTGATGCACACATGACTTACTTCGGTGACATGTGGTATAAAGTAGACAATGGTAAGAAGCAAGGTTGGTTAGAAAGCGAGTATTTCCAACGATACACAGACTATTATGGAGTAGGTAAAGTTACAGCTAAAACAGGTACAATACGTAAAGGCGCTTCAACGGATTATACGGTAAAAGCTACTCTTTCAACAGGTAAAACGTTAGATACTTATTCCCAGTTCTTAAATAGCAGAGGCGAAGTATGGTTATCTGTTAGAACACCACTAAACGAAGGCGGATGGCAGGGCTGGATAAAAGCTAGCGAGGTTTCCGTTAAAACTTATTAGAATAGTGGCTTAATCAAAAGTAACTTTACTTTTGATTAAGCTTTTTTATTTTCGTTGTTCCATATTCAGCTTTACATGTTCAAGAATAATCTTTTATATCGAAACATGTGGTGAGTCACATGCAGGGTTTCACCTTAATATAGAAGAAACTCACCCTTCATTGAAGAGTGAGTTTTTGTTATTTTGGAAACGTGTCGTTTTCAATTGGTTGAATATAAATTTCATGAACGCCATCCATTGTAATTAGACGTAGTACCTCACGAGATTGCGGGATATAATAGTATACATCACTTTCTGATTTCTTATAGTAAGGCTTTCCAAGTGCATCAACCCATTTTTTACTTTCTTCATTTACCAATGCATATGTCATGATTCTCCGGGAAGTCTCTTTACCGACAGGGCCATAATAAGAAATACCGAACGTCATTTGAAGTCCATAGTCATTTTTAGGTGTTGCCACATTCCATCTTGATACAGGTGGAAGTTCTGACTCAGGATCTCTATGCGAATGATAATCAGGTTTACCCAGAATATCAATTGTTAGTTGCGGTGTCATACCTAAAGACACACCATTTGCGTAGAATTTTCCGTTCTGAATCTTCACGTGGGTATTCGGAATAATTGCTCCTTCTCCGTTTACTTCTTCCCATTTTGCTTTTGATGGCGTCTTGTAGCTCACATAACCCGGGATATTTGTTATGTAGTGGTTGGCACCTACCGCGTACTGTCCACCATACTTTTTATCATATCCATATACACGATAAACTTCCCCTGGTTTAAGTGCCCGAACCTCAACTAACTTACCGTTTTCTCGTTTCCACAAATTAATGGGTTTCGTTACAGTAACTTTACCAACCTGCCCCTTTTTCAGTTCCATTCCTTCCCACATTACAGGTGGAGTATGGAAGGCCTTTGCCTCTAATCCGGGTGCTGCCGTAACTATTAACGCTGCTGTAACCAAGCTCAAACTCAATTTCTTCATTTTTTTCCTCCTCATTGTTTCTAGTAGTAAGACGATGTCTGACAATCACAGGTTTCAAAAAAGTGATTTTTTTCCAAAGTTAATACTATTTTACTATACAGATAGATTGATAATTTCCCAAAATGATGTAAAATCTGAGATAGTTGTTAAAAAAAGGAGATTGATATATGAAGAAAATGATTGGAGGATTGTTGTCTTTATTACTGGTTTTCCTAATGATAAAACCAGTGGAAGCCGCAACCGTTTCCGAAACTGAAACTCTTGTAAGAAAAGCTGAGCAGTATGCTACAGCTTTAAAATGGCAAATTTCAGTTGAACACAACAAAACGTTGTCCTATCCTGATATGAAGCTATTTAACCAAACTAAAGATAGTTATAACAAAGCCCTAACCGCTGTAAGAACACTTAAAGAACCGTATCTAACTAACTATACAAGCAGGTTAAATCAGAATGTGAAAGTGGTTCTAGACCGTTCCACTGCCTACATAGACGCACTGACATCAGGTAAGAAAATGGCTGATAAAACAGCACGATTAAAAGAACTCATTGACTTTGAGATTTTTTCTGATGTAACAGAACAGTATTATCACGACCTATCAGAAGAAGTACGTAAGCAAGCAACTTTGCTGTACCGTGTCTATGGAAAAACGACACGCGATGCTATTCTTGCCAAATTCAAAGCACCTGCTGAAATACAGTTAAAGCGAATTCCCTATATTATTACCGTAAAAATGTCATTGGATCGTGCAAAAGCTGAACTCACACAGGAAGAAATAAATGTTGATGCAGTTATTGATGAACTTTACCTTACAGGAAAGCTTTTAGCAAAAGTTCAAAGTGAACATCAGGGCATGTTTCGAAATACCTTAGCCGACTATCGCACGATCAGTAAAGAGCTAGGGGATATAACAACAGCAGATTTCGAGGGTCCGACTTTTGCTCAGTTTGGATACCTCGGGAATGATTACAACACGCTTCACATTGGATTTGATTATGAGGGTGAACGTTACTTTGAATTTTATGACTATCCGTTTAACTCTACTCCTCCAGAAGCTCGTATAGCTGTATTTGAATTTGAAGGATATGATTATATTTTTGCACTAATTCATTTAGAGGGTGAGCCTCAATACGATCCATGGCTGTTAGATGTTAGAGAAGCTGAATAAAATTTTGTAATAGGATACTGGTAAAGACGAATACGTTAAATTTGTATGATAGAATCTAGGAGGTCAATATGAAGAAAATTATGTTTGTCTGTACGTTGTTAGTATTTGCAATCATTCTCAACCACCACACGGCACCACGAGTAAATGCTGAAGAGAGCTTACTCAGAAAGAATCTAGTAACAATTGTCGACACTGTTGAAGTGAAAAGAGGTGCATCCACCAACTATCAAACTGTTTTTACCATGAACAAAGGAACGCGTGTTTATGTTAGAGATACTTTTGTCGGAAGTGATGGACAAAAATGGGTTTCAATCGTTACTCACGGTTATAAATCTGGATGGGCAAAGCTTGATCAGTTTAAAGTTCCAGCTCCTGAAGCAGGAAGAAAAGCTCTAATCACAGCTCAAGTTGAAATTAGAAAAGGTGCTCATTATGGGTATGATGCAGTTGCAACGCTACCTGGAGGCATGATCGCTACTCAAGTAGATGCATTTATGACGTTTTCGGGTCAAATGTGGTATAAAGTAGATTCTGGCAAAAAACAAGGTTGGTTAGAAAGTGATTACTTCCAGAATTACATGAACTTCTATCATGAAGGAACCGTTACTGCTAAAACCGGTACATTACGAAAAGGTGCATCAACGGATTATGCTGTTAAAACAACATTAGCACAAGGAAGAGTTGCTGATACGTTTACGAAATTCTTAAATAGCCGTGGTGAAGTTTGGATTTTAGTCAGAACACGTTTAAATGAAGATGGCTGGTCAGGCTGGATTAAATCAAGCGAGTTTACTATCCGCTAATTTTATTCTAAATTTCAAGCTTAATCAAAAGTACGCGTTACTTTTGATTAAGCTTTTTTATTTGGATAAAAGAAATAGCAGCTTTCTCTTTAAACCAGAAAGCTGCTACTTGTTACATTAATTTTTAGTTACTTTTAGTTGGTACGGTGAAATGGATGCATTTCCATGCACATCACGGACTTTGATGTAATAGTTTCCTTTTTTCAGGTTGAAATAAAGGATTTCTGCATCACCGTTAGCATAGTTATTACTTTGAGCAACGAGCTTGCCGTTCGAACCATACAATTCAATCACACCATCAACAAGTTGGAAATCAAACGAAATAGATCCTTTTGTTGTAGCATCTAGTGATAACTTATACCAGTCTGAGTCACCATAAGGCACTCCAGCGTTCAAGTATCCTTTGGCTTCCCACGTTTTTCCTGACTTTTTAAAGGAAAGTGGTTTAGAAGGAATGTTGTTCTTAACCTTAGAAGTAGCATCTTCATCCTTCATATTGTAAGGTGTAACAGAAAGTTGGTAAGGAACCATACTTGGAACAGGCTCCATTGTAAAGTTTAATGTAACAACAAAATATCCTTTACCTTTTTCTGTTTTGAAAGCTCCCTGTTCGCCTTCATTTTCGTAATTGATATCGATAATACTTTGTGTTCCGAACTCATCTTCATCTAACGTTCTGTTCCCATTTAGATCTTTTAGAACAACTACTACACCATCAAGTGGTTGTTGCAGTTCTGCAGGATACTTTTTCTTTTGATCTGCTGTAAGCTGAAGTGGTTTCCAATCCACACCATACAGACCAGTTTGTTGCGCTTTTACATAAAATACATCCATATCGTTAGACAATGAATAGTTTCCTTTTACAGTCGAACTCTTCATGTCCTTCACATCAGTCAGACTATCATTTGGTTCATTGGCATCTCCAAGGCCATCAACGACAAGCTTACTCTTGATAGAATAAGGTTCAGTTGTGAATTGGAATTCTGGAGAAGCTACACGGATATAGTATTCTTCTTTTGAAGATAAACCTGCGAGCATCTTCGCTTTTCCTTTTATGGACCACCAATCAAAAGTAACATTATGTGTAACTGGTTCAAAAGTAGCTTCGTCTTCCATTTCAACAACTTTTACAATTTCAACGATTGGTATTGCACCAGAATCAGAGAAATCGAATTCATATACGCCATCTTTGGAAGGTGATAATTTAAACCAATCTTCGTCATCCATCGTTTGAAGGTAAGCAGTTGCTCCTTCTTCTTGGTCATATTCAGGCGCCATCTCACGAACCATAGCAACCATGTCTAACTCTTCTTCCTCTTCCCCTTCACCACTCTCATGGAAGTGGGCCTTTACTTTATCTTCTACTGTAACATTATCTTCAGAGTGTTCTTCCCCTTCTTCATCCCAAATCGGGAAGCCGTCCTCATCTTCAGGTATTTCAATTGCATCAACATTTAATTCATAAGGTAGCGCAGATGAAGGGAACGTACTTTCTTCATTTTGTTCTGCAGATGGATCAAAGAATCCAAAGAAACTGTTCGTATGGTTATTTACCTCAACAATAATTTCCGCTGCTGGATCAGCTTCCACATAAAGGGATTCAGATTCTCCAATGCCTTTATTGTTGATGATTTCAACCGGCTCTTGAGCCATGTTTGCCCATTCTTCTTCCCATTGTTTTTTCTCTTCTTCTGTCAGATCATCTGGTAACTCCGGCATTTCTTCTTTTACATAATAAGCAATCGTTCCATCAATACCTGCGACACCAGACAGGTCAATCTTCAACGTCTTCGGCTCATCTACCTTAATGCTGTAGTAATCAGAGTCACCATCTTCACCGATGAATGTATTAGAAAGACTTTTGTCTTTAAAAGGAATTTCCTTTATTACAGTTGGATTTTCTTCTGTGTTTGTATCTGCTGGTAATTGCGTTAATTTCATCGCCTCAAGCGTGAAATTAGATTTTCCACCAGCGTGATAATTTCCGTTTGCATCTCCAACACTCATGACTAGTGTTCCATCTTTTTCAGCTGTATAAAGATGTCCTTCCTTTTTACCTTCTGCCACTTGATTTACGACAACAGGCTCAGCAACACCTTTTGAATCAATCATATAAAACGATAATTGATAGTCATAATTTGCTGCACCTTTTAAGGTTGTTTGGATGGACTCCCCTTTTTTCACATCCACTTTGTAAAACTTTTCTTCATACGGTTTAAGAA